>DASUXK010000190.1:0-10049 GCA_036377935.1 Usitatibacter sp. | reverse complement strand
GCGCGCGCGCGGCTCGAGGCCGCCGGCGGCGCGCCGGCGAGCATCGGCGTGGTGGTGCCCGAGCTCGCGCAGCGCCGCGCCGAGGTCGCTCGCATCTTCGGGCGCGTGCTGGGCGATGGCCGCGCGTCCGGCGAGGGCGATTCGAACCTTTTCAATATGTCGCTCGGCGTCGCGCTCGCTTCGTATCCCATGGTCGACGCGGCGCTCGACCTGCTCGATCTCGCCGCGGCGCCGCTTGCCTACGAGCGCGTGAGCCGGTTGCTGCGCTCGCCGTTTCTCGCCGGCGCCCAGGCCGAGCTGGGTTCGCGCGCTCGCCTCGACGCGGCGCTGCGCACCATCGCGCCGGCCACGCTCTCGCTCCACCGGCTGCGCGCGCTCGTCCCGGAAGCGGCCGCGCGGCGCGGCGCGCCGGCCTGCCCGCTCCTCGTGGCGCTCCTCGACCGGCTGTCGGTCGCGTGCGCGCAGGAGCGGCGAGCGCCGGCGCACGAGTGGGCGCGGCGCTTCACGGCGTGCCTCGATGCCGCCGGATTCCCCGGCGAGCGCGCGCTCGATTCCCCCGAGTACCAGGCGCTCGCGAAGTGGCGGGAGACGCTCTCCGGCTATGCGGCGCTGGGCGGCGTCGCGCCCGCGTGGAGCGCGCACGAGGCGCGGGCGCGCCTGCGGCGCCTGTGCACCCGGACCACGTTCCAGCCCGCATCGGGAAGCGCGCCGGTGCAGGTGCTGGGCATCCTCGAATCCGCGGGCCTCGCGTTCGACCATCTCTGGGTGACCGGCCTTACCGAGGAAGCGTGGCCCCTCGCCACGCGACCGCATCCGCTCATCGCGCCGGCGCTGCAGCGGCGCGCCGGCATTCCGGGCGCGAGCGTCGAGCGCTCGCTCGAAATCGATGCGGCGCTCACCCGCGCGTGGTGCACGGCCGCTCCGGAAGTGATCCTGAGCAGCGCGCGCGCGGAGGACGATCGCGAGTTGCTGCCGAGCCCGCTCATCGCGCAGGTGGAGGAAGCGCTGCCCGGGGAGCTCGCGATCCACGATTTCCCGACGCGCCGCCGTGCGCTCTTCGCGGCCGGGCGCGAGCCGGGCGCGATGACCTCGCGTCCGGATACGGTCGCGCCGGTGCTCAACGCCAGCGCCGCCGCGGGCGGCACCGCGGTGCTCGCGGACCAGGCGGCGTGCCCATTCCGTGCCTTCGCGCGGTTCCGGCTGCAGGCGCGCGCCCTCGAGACGCCGGAGCCCGGGCTCGGCGCCGCGGAGCGCGGGCAGCTCCTGCACGCGCTGATGGCGCACCTGTGGAGCGCGCTCGGCGACCAGGCGACGCTCAAGGCGACGAGCGAGGAGCGCCTCGCGGCGCTCGTCGACGAGGCGGCGGTGCATGCGGTCGCGAAGGTGCGCTCCGATCGCCCGGGACAGCTCGAGGGCCGCTGGGCGGACCTCGAGCGCTCGCGCCTCGCCCGCATCGCGCGCGAGTGGCTCGAGATCGAGCGCGAGCGCGCGCCCTTCGAGGTGCGCATGCGTGAGGAGAGGATGACGCTCTCGGCGGGCAACCTGCAGCTCGCGGGACGCGTGGACCGGGTGGACCGGCTGCTGGGCGAAGGCGGCGGCCTTGTCGTGATCGACTACAAGTCGGGACCCGTCAGCGTCTCCTCGTGGCTCGGCCCGCGGCCCGACGACGGGCAGCTCCCGCTCTACGCGCTCGCCGCGGGCGACGAGGAGATCCGCGCCGTCGCCTTCGCGCGGCTGAAGGTGGGGCAGCTCGGCTTCGCCGGCCTCGCGCGCGACGAGGGCCTGCTGCCGGGCGTCGGAACCGTCGACGGGCATCGCGCCGCGAAGAGGCACGCCGCATCGTGGAGCGAGCTGCTCGCGAAGTGGCGCGAGGAGCTCGACGCGCTGGGCGAGAACTACGCGAGCGGCGACGCACGCATCGATCCCAAGAAGAGCCTCGCCACGTGCGAGCGCTGCGACCTGCAGACGCTGTGCCGCGTCCACGAGCGTTTCGGCATGTCCGCGGGCGACGACGCCGCCGAGGAGGAAGGGTCGTGACCGATACCCTGTCGACGCCGCACGAGCAGGCGAAAGGCGCGATCGTCGACGCCGTCGAGCGCGAGGCCGCGCTCGATCCCGCGCGCTCGTGCATCGTCCAGGCGCCGGCCGGCTCGGGAAAGACGGGCCTGCTCATCCAGCGCTACCTGCGGCTGCTGGCCGGCGTGGAGCGGCCCGAGGAGATCCTCGCCATCACCTTCACGCGCAAGGCCGCGGCGGAGATGCGCCGCCGCGTGCTGCAGGCGCTCGAGGCGGCAGCGAGCGGCCGGCCCGCGGCCGACGCGCCCCATGCGCGCCTCATGCGCGCGCTCGCCGCCGCCGCGCTCGCGCGCGACCGCAGCCGCGGCTGGCGACTGCTCGACAATCCCGCGCGCCTGCGCATCCAGACCATCGACTCGCTGTGCGCCTCGCTCGCGCGCCAGATGCCGGTGCTCTCCGGGCTCGGCGCGGGCGCGGGCATCGTCGAGGACGCGCAGGAGCTCTATCGCGAGGCGGCGGAGCGCACGCTCGCGCGGCTCGAGGGCGACGACGCGCTCGCCCGCGCGCTCGGCCGCTTCCTCGTGCACCTCGACGGCGACCGCGCCGCGGCGCGCACGCTGCTCGAGGCGATGCTCGCGCGCCGCGACCAGTGGATGCATCGCGTGACGGGCTTCGAGCCCGACGACTCGGTGCGCGCGATGCTCGAGGCGGCGTTCCGCGCCGAGCGCGCGCGGCTCCTCGCGCGCATGCGCGCGCTGCTGCCCGACGACGAGGAGCCCGAGCTGGTGAAGCTCGCCGCCTACGCCGCCGGCAACCTCGCCCGATCGAAGCCCGATTCGCCCATCGCGCGGCTCGCCGGAATCGCGCGCTATCCCGGCACCGGAGAGGATGGCGCGGAGTCGTGGTGCGCGCTCGCCGAGCTCCTCCTCACGGGCAAGGGCGAATGGCGCCAACGGCTCGACAAGAACGTCGGGTTCCCGCCGGGAGACCGCGGCGTCGACGCGCAATTCAAGGAGCAGATGAAGAACCTGCTCGGCCGCCTGCACGCCGCGGCGGGCCTGTGCGAGGCGCTGCACGCGCTGCGCCGCATGCCGCCCGCGGCGTTCGACGACCGGCAGTGGGAGACGCTGGGCGCCGTGGTCGCGATCCTGCCGAGCGCCGCCGCCGAGCTGCGGCTCGTCTTCGCCGAGCGCGGCGAGATCGACTTCACCGGCCTCGCCCAGGCCGCGGTCGAGGCGCTGGGCGACGAGGACGATCCGACGGACCTGCTGCTCGCCATGGACGTGCGCGTGCAGCACCTGCTGGTCGACGAGTTCCAGGACACGTCGCGCAGCCAATGGGATCTGCTCACGCGGCTCACGGCCGGGTGGATCGAGGGCGACGGCCGCACCGTCTTCCTGGTGGGCGACCCGATGCAATCGATCTATCGCTTCCGCGAGGCCGACGTGGCGCTCTTCCTGCGCGCACGCGAATCGGGGCTGCCGCAGGTGCGCCTCGAAGGCGTGCGCCTCGCCACGAACTTCCGCTCCCAGGCGGGGATCGTCGCATGGGTGAACCAGTCGTTCGGGCGCGTGCTGCCCGGGATGGAGGATGCGGACGCGGGCGCGGTCCCGTACTCGCCGTCGAGCGCGCATCATCCCGCCCGGCCGGGCAACGCCGTGCAGTGGCATGCGTTCGCCGGGCGCGATGCGCGCCGCGCGCGCGAGGCCGAGGCGCTCAAGGTGGCGCGGATCGCGCGCGACACGCTCGCGTCGAGCCTCACCGAGACCGTCGCGATCCTGGTGCGCAACCGGTCGCACCTCGATCGCATCGTGCCCGCGCTGAAGGCCGCGGGCGTGGGCTTCCGCGCGGTCGACATCGAGCCGCTCGGCGCGCGTCCCGTGATCCAGGACCTGCTCGCGATCACGCGTGCGCTCTCGCACCTCGCCGATCGCGTGGCCTGGCTCGCGCTGCTGCGCGCGCCGTGGTGCGCGTTCACCGTGGCGGACCTGCACGCGCTCGCCGGTACGTCGGACGAGGGCACGCCCGCGCGCGAGACCGTGTGGGAGCTGCTGCACGACGAGCGGCGGCTCGGCGCGATGGGGGCCGAGGGCCGCGAGCGCGCGCGCCGCACGCGCGATGCCCTCGCGCCCTTCGTCGCGAATCGGCTGCGCGGGAGCCTGCGCGAGCGCGTGGAGAGCGCGTGGCTCGCGCTCGGCGGGCCGGCCTGCGTGGCGGGCGAGGGCGACCTCGAGGACGCCGAGACGTTCTTCGACCAGCTCGACGGGCTCGAGCGCGGCGGCGACGTGCCCGATCCCGCGGCGCTCGAGGAGCACCTCGACCGGCTCTTCGCGTCGCCCGACACCGGCGACGACGCGCGCGTGCAGGTGATGACGATCCACAAGGCGAAGGGCCTGGAGTTCGGGACCGTGATTTTGCCGGGGCTCGACCGCGCGCCGCGCGCCGCCGAGCGGCCGCTCTTCGCATGGAAGGCGCGCGCCGACGGCTCGCTCATGATGGCGCCCGTGCGCGCCGCGGGCGAGACGCGCGACGCGGCCTACGACTACCTGCTCGGGCTCGACGAGGCGGCGGCGGGACACGAGCTGGAGCGCCTGCTGTATGTCGCCGCGACGCGCGCCGCCCACCGCCTGCACCTGCTCGGCTTCGCACGCGTGGAGGAGAAGTCGGAAAAGCTCGAGCTGCGCGAGCCTTCCTCCCGCACGCTGCTCGGCAAGGCGTGGTGCGTCGCGCGCGCGGAGTTCGAGGCGGTGCTGGGCCAGGCCGATCTCGCCGCGGCGCAGCCCGCGGAAGGCCGCGCCGAGGGCGCGGAGCTGCGCGTGCTCTCGGCCGCCGCGCTCGCGGTGGATGTCGCGCGGCCCGCGGCGGCGGGGGAGCCGCCGCTTTCGGAATCCCCTCCGGCGATCGAGTTCTCGTGGGCCGGCGAGACCGCGCGGCACGTGGGCATCGTCGCGCACGCGTGGCTGCAGCGCATCGCGGCCGAGGGCGTGGAGCGATGGAACGGCGCGCGGGTGGCCGCGCTCGAGGCGAGGGTCGCGCGCGAGCTCGCGCGGCGCGGCATTCCGCCCGGCGAGCGCGACGATGCCTGCGCCCGCGTGCTGCGCGCGCTCGACGGCGCGATTTCCGACGAGCGCGGCCGCTGGCTGCTGCGGCTGCGCCCCGGCGCGCGCTCCGAATACCGGCTGCGCCTCGCCGGTCCCGAGGGCGTGCGGCTGGTCGTGATCGACCGGACGTTCGTGGACGACGACGGGCGGCGCTGGATCGTCGACTACAAGACCGGCGTGCACGAGGGCGCGGAGCCCGAGCGCTTCCTCGACCGCGAGCTCGAGCGCTATCGCGAGCAGCTCCTCGGCTATGCCGCGGCGTTTCCCGGCGAGCCCGTGGCGCTGGGCCTGTACTTCCCGCTCATGAAGGGCTGGCGCGAGCTGGCAGCCTGAGTCACTCGCCGAGCGCGGCGCGCAGCTTCGCCACGGCGTCCTTGAGCTCGGCCATCTCGCGCTGCAGCTCGCCGATGTTCGCCTTCATCGCCGCGATCTCGCCCACGGCCACGGTTTCCGCCGGCGCCGTCGCGGCCGCGGGCAGGGTGACCGTCTCGGGAGGCTCGCCGGACAGCAGGTGCACCCATCGCGTCTCGCGCTCGCCGGGGGCGCGCGCCAGCTCGCGCACGAGCGGGCGCTCGGCGAGCTCGTGCAGGAAGCCTTCCACCGCGAGGATGTCGCCGAACTTGTGCAGCCGCTCGGTGTGGATGCGCAGCTCCCCCGCGGTCTGCGGTCCCCGCAGGAAGAGCGCGGCGAGGAGCGCCACCGATTGCGGCGGGATGGAGATCGCCTTGCCCATGTTGTGGGCGTAGCGCATCGTGCGTCCGCCGCTCGTCTCGGTCACGAGCGAGAGCGACTTCAGGTGGTCCACCGCGGACTGGACCTCGGCCTCGGTCGCCTCGATCACCGGGTCGCGGCTGGTCTTCTGGTTGCAGCCCGCGGCGAGCGCGTTCAACGTGAGCGGATAGGTGTCCGGGACGGTGTGCTGCTTCTCCACGAGCACGCCGAGGACGCGCGTCTCGAGGAGCGACAGGGCCGCGATCGCGTGGCTCAGAGGCGCATTCCCCCGAAGAGGCCGATGAGGCCCATCACGATGAGGTATACCGCCACGATGTAGTTGAGCAGGCGCGGGATGATGAGGATGAGGATGCCGGCGATGAGCGAGATGAGCGGCCCGATGGCGAGGTACATGTTCATGCGATTCTCCCGTCGTTGTGTTCGTTGGGAATCACTTCAGCCATTGCGCGAGAAGCTCGGTCACCCTCTCCGGCTGCTCGAGGGGGGCCATGTGGCCGCAGTCCTCGATCACCTCCAGGCGCGCCCCGGGGATGCCGTGCGCGAGCTCCTCGAGCCACGCGACGGGCATGATCCCGTCCTCGCGGCCCGCGATGACCAGCGTGGGGCAGCGGATCGCGGCGAGGTGCGGGCGGCTGTCGATGCGGCCGATGATCGCGCGCTGCTGGCGCAGGAAGCCTTCCTTGCCCGTGGCGAGCGCCATCTCGCTCATCTTGCCGACGAGCCCGACCTCCTCGAGGTGCTGCGGCGCGAGGAGCTTCGGCGCGAGCTGCGTCATCACGCCGGGAAAATCGGTCTCGGCGAGCGCCATGAGGCGGCGGCGGTTCTCGACCGACTCCGGCGAATCGGGGCGCGCATGGGTATTGAGCAGCGCCAGGCGGTCGACACGCTCCGGCGCGCGGCGCAGGATCTCGAGCGCGACGTAGCCGCCCATGGAGTGTCCGGCGAGGGCGAAGCGTTCGGCGGGGGCCTGGGCGAGCGCGTCCTGCGCGAGGCCCGCGATGGTGTCGGATCGCGTGAGCTCGGCGGCGCTGCAGCGCGCGGTGGCGGCGAGTCCCTGGAACTGGTGCTCGAACGCGTCCGCGTCCTCGAGCAATCCGGGCAGGAACATCAGGGGCGTCTGGGGCATAGGGCGTTGGTCGCGCGCCCGCGAGAAAAGTTGCGGGCCCCCATGCTACCTAAATTCTCCCTCTCCCCCGGGAGAGGGAGGGTTCGGCTGCCTCAGTACCGCGGCACCGAGCGGCGCAGGAAGGCGTCGGCCTCGATCGCGCGGCGATCGAGCTCCTCGGCGTAGCCGCGCTCCATGGCGGCACCGAGGCGCTTGATGGCGCGGCCGAGCGCGGCGCCGCCCTCGGCGATGAGGCTGCCCATGTAGGCGGCGCGTTCGACGTGCGCGCGGCGGATGTGCTCTTCGATGGTGGCGAATTCGGCGGGGATGTCTTTGCGGCTCATGTTTCTCTGTCCTTTTGGGAGTCCTGGGGTCTCGGGTCTTGTCCTCGACCCCCTGAAGACAAGATAATGGTTATGTTGCAGTGCAACAAACGATTTGTTTTCCCCCGATGAACGAGAAAAATTGACCCATGGGCCGACCCCCCGAACGCCTTCCCCCGCTGAACGCGCTGCGCGCCTTCGAGGCCGCAGCGCGCCTGCTGAGCTTCAAGAAGGCCGCCAAGGAGCTGCACGTCACGCCCGGGGCGGTGAGCCACCAGATCAAGCTGCTCGAGGACCACCTGGGCGTGGCGCTCTTCCGCCGCCTCACGCGGGCGCTCGAGTTGACGCCCGAGGCCCAGGCGATGCTGCCCAAGGTCCGCGAGGGGCTGCAGAACCTCGCCGCGGCCGTGGAGCGCGTGCGCGCGCGCCAGGAGTCGTACGCGCTCACGGTCATCGCGCCGCCCAACTTCGCCTCGCGCTGGCTGGTGCCGCGGCTGGGCCGCTTCACGCAACTGCACCCGAACCTCGAGCTGCACCTGGCGAGCCGGCTGGCGATGATCGACGGCCGCGAGAACGGCCGCGTGGCGCCCGTGAAGGACGCGCCGGAGGAGGCGCCGATCGTGATGGTGCGGTTCGGCGAGGGCCGCTATCCCGGCGCGCACGTCGACCAGCTCTTCTCGGCGGTGTACGTGCCGGTGTGCAGCCCGAAGCTGCTGGGCGGGAGGCACCCGCTGCGCAAGCCCGCGGACCTGCGCTACCACACGCTCCTGCACGACGAGACGGTGGTGGAGGAGGGCGTGCGCCCCAACTGGAACGACTGGCTCGAGGAGGTCGGCGCGCAGGGCGTGGACGCCTCGCGCGGGCCGCGCTTCAGCAACGCCTCGCTCGCGCTCGAGGCCGCGATCGAGGGCATGGGCGTCGCGCTCACCATGAAGCCGCTGGTGCGCTCCGAGATCCAGGCCAAGCGCCTCGTGGTGCCGTTCGACATCCCGGCGCCGGCGGCTTTCTCGTATTACCTCGTCACGCCGGAGACCGAAGCGCAGAACCCGGGGGTGGCGGCCTTCCGGGAATGGATCCTCGGCGAGTCCGCGCCGGAGCGGGGCCGCGAGGCTAAAGCCACCCGACCCGTCTGAAGTTGCGGAAGAGCAGCCAGTCGGCGACCGTCATCAGGAGGAGCACCGCGGGGTATCCGAAGAGCCAGTCGAGCTCGGGCATGTGGCGGAAGTTCATGCCTTCGATGCCGGCGATGAGCGTGGGCACGGCGATCAGCGCCGCGTAGGACGCGAGGCGCTTGGTGACCTCGTTCTCGGCGAGCGTGATGAGCGAGAGGTTCACCGACATCGCGGTGGTCACCATGTCGCGCAGGCCGTCGAGCGACTGGCTCACGCGCACCAGGTGGTCGTACACGTCCCGGAAGTATTCCTGCGTGCCGATGCACACCTGCGGCACGCGCCCGCCGTAGAGCCGGTGCGTCGCCTCGATGAGGGGCTCGACCGCGTGCCGCACCACCATGAGCTTGTGCTTGAGGTTGTAGAGCGCCTCGATGATCTCCTGCGCGGAGCCGCCGGCGAAGATGCGCGCCTCGAGCGCCTCGAGCTCCACCTCGAGCGCATCGACCACCGGGAAGTAGCGGTCGACCACGTTGTCCATGAGCGCGTAGAGCACGAAGCCGGAGCCGTGGTCGAGGAGGTGCGGCTCGCGCTCCGCGCGCTCGCGCACGGCGATGAAGCCGTGCTCGGTGCCCTTGCGCACCGAGAGCACGTAGTTCGGGCCGGCGAAGATGCTGAGCTCCGCGACATCCACGTCTTCCTCGCGCAGCTCCACGATGTGCAGGACCGCGAACAGGGAATCGCCGTACTCCTCGATCTTGGGCCGCTGGTGGCCGTGGCTCGCGTCCTCGACCGCCAGGGGATGCAGGTCGAACTCGACGCGCATCGTCTCGAGATCCGCGTTCGAGGGGTCCTTGAGCGCCACCCACACGAAGCAGCCCGGCCGCTTCAGGTACTCGCTGATCTCCTCGACGCGGATGTCGGCGAGCTTGCGCCCATCCTGGTAGGCCACGCAGTTGACGATCATGCCGTTCCTTGCCTTCCCGCACTCGTGCCGTTTCGGCGCCTGCCGCATGATACTGCGTGGGCCGGGTGCGGCCGACAGGAGGCATGGCGCATGAAATCGATTTCCCGCAAGGAGTACGAGCGCGCGCTGCACGACCTGCAGGTGGAGCTGGTGAAGCTGCAGCGGCACTTCATCGCCTGCGGCGACCGCATCCTCGCCCTCTTCGAGGGGCGCGATGCGGCCGGGAAGGATGGGACCATCAAGCGCATCGTCCAGCACCTGAGCCCGCGCGAGACCCGCGTGGTCGCGCTCGGCAAGCCGTCCGACCGCGATCGGTCCGCCTGGTACTTCCAGCGCTACGCCCCGCACCTGCCGGTCGCCGGCGAGCTCGTGCTCTTCAACCGCAGCTGGTACAACCGCGCGGGCGTCGAGCGGGTGATGGGGTTCTGCACGCGCGCCGAGTACGAGGAATTCATGGTCTCGGTTCCCGAGTTCGAGAACATGCTCGTGCGCTCCGGCATCCGCCTCCTCAAGTACTACCTCGACATCGGGCGCGACGAGCAACGCAGCCGGCTCGCCGAGCGCCGGCGCGATCCCCTCACGCAAAGGAAGGCGAGCCCGATCGATGCGCAGGCGCTGAAATACTGGAAGCGATACGGCGCGGCGCGCGACGACATGCTCGCGAGGACCCATGCTCCCGAGGCGCCGTGGACGGTC
>DASUXK010000189.1:0-13155 GCA_036377935.1 Usitatibacter sp. | reverse complement strand
CGCGGGGAAAAGGCCTGAATTGCGAGTGGAAATTATACCGGACGGGGATCGGGTCCTCCCTTTGCGCCAGCGCAATCCGGCGCCGATCTCCGGCGCGACGGCGCGGGGGAGCCCATCGGCGCGCCTTGCGCCGGGCTTGCGCTGCGTCAAGGATTCGTGGCGCCGGCCCCCGCGTTGCGCGCATCATGGCGGGGATGCCGAAAGTCCGTTCCCGCCGCGCGCCGGCGCTTGCCGCGCTCGCCGCGCTCGTCGTCCTCGCGCTCGCATTCGTCGCGGCGAAGGGCGGCGCGATCTACGAGAAGGTCCTGTACCTGCGCTATGGCGCCGAGCTGCCCGCGCCGCGGGGGGCGCCGCCCCGCGACGCCGCGCAGGCGCGGCTGCAGGATCTCGAGATGCTGGCGGCGCTGCCCACGGTCGATCGCAGCTTCACGCCCGAGGCCCGCGCGCGCTTCGCGCGCGAGGTCGCGTCGCTTCGCGAGCGCGCATCGACGCTCGACGACGCGCGGTTCTTCCTCGGCGTCGCGAAGGCCGTCGCGCTCTCGGGCAACGCGCACACGAACGTGGACCTCGTCTCGTGGCGCGAGAAGCTCGCCGCCGTGCCGCTGCGCTTCGCCTGGTTCCCCGAGGGCCTGTACGTGATCCGCGCGCGCACGGCCGAGGCGACGCTGCTGGGCGCGCGCATCCTCGCCATCGACGGCATCGCGCCGGAGCGCCTCGAGGAGGAGGCCCGTGCGTATTTCGCCGGCACGCGGGAATACGTGCATTCGGTGAGCCACGTCCTGCTCGAATCGCCCGCGGCGCTGCACGCGCTGCATCCCGAGGCGAGCGCCGATCGCCTGGCGTTGCGCGTGCGGGATGCCTCGGGCGCCGAGCGCGATGTCGAGGTCGCCGCCGTGGCGGCCGCGAGCGCGCCGCGCGCGGTCAAGCCCGGCCGGCTGCGCTCGCCCGTGCCGCTCGCCGACGAGCGCCCCGGCGAATGGCGCGCCCTCCTCGAGGCAAGGCCGGTGCCGGCGAGCCTGCGCGGGCCGGGGCATGTCACCTACGCGACCCGCCTCGACGCGGGAACGCTGTACCTGCACCTGTGGCAGGTGCGCGACGAGCCGCGCGAGCGCATCGCCGCGCGCATCGCGCGGGCCCTGGGCAGCGAGGCCGATCCGCCGTGGCGGCGCATCGTGCTCGACCTGCGCTTCGACGCGGGCGGCGATTACCCGACGGTGTACGCGTCGATGCGCGCGCTCCCGCGCCGGCTCGCGCCCGACGGCCGGCTCCTCATCCTCACCGACGAGACCACGTTCTCGGCCGCGATCATCACCGCGGTCCTCGCGAAGCATTTCGCGGGGGCGCGCGCCACGGTCGTCGGGTCCGCGCCGGGCGATCGGCTCGCGTTCTGGGCCGAGGGCACGCCTGCGCGGCTGCCGAACTCGGGCATCCGCATCGGCGTCTCCACGGGCTATCACGATTGGGCGCACGGCTGCCGCGAGCTGCGCTGCTGGTGGCCCAATCTCTACTACGGCGTGGCGGGCGGCAGCCTCGCGCCTTCGGTGCCGGTGCGGTGGACTTTCGCGGACTATTCGCGCGGCGTGGACACCGTGCTCGATCGTGCCCTGGAGGACGACGGAACTAAAGAAGGAACCACGGAAGGAGCCCGGGAAGAACACAGATAGTCCGGCGCCATGGACACGGTGCCATTCCCCCTCGGAAACGCATCTGTGTTCATCCGCGTTCATCCGTGGTTCCTCGATCGGGTCGCGAGCATGAGCCGATCGGACCGCGGCGCGGCGGGGGTCGCGGGGCGCCGGACCGGAACGCGAGCGCGGCCGCGCCGTCCATCAAGGAAGTCCCCGCCGTGGCCACGCCCCACCCCATCGACATTACCCGGCTCCTGCGCACGCTCGCCGAGCAGTCGCTCGAGCATGCCGTGCTCGTCATCGACAGGGCGGGCCGCATCGCGTGGGCGAACCCCGGCGCCGAGTACATCTTCGGCTACCCCGCCGGCGGCATGGCGGGGCTCGCGAGCGCCGATATCTTCGTGCCCGAGGACGTGGAGCGCGGGCTCGCGGGCCACGAGATCGAGGTCGCGACGCGCACCGGCATCGCCGAGGACGACCGCTGGCAGCGGCGCGCGGACGGCTCGCGCTTCTGGGCGGTGGGCGCGCTCGTCGCGGTGAAGGACGAGTCGGGGCGCATCGTGGCGTTCGCGAAGGTGCTGCGCGACCGCACCGACCTCAAGGAGCAGGTGGAGGCGCTGCGCAACCACGCCGCCTCCCTCGACCAGTCGTTGCGGCGCAAGGACGCGTTCCTCTCCACGCTCTCGCACGAGCTGCGCAACCCGCTCGCCCCCCTCGCGAACGCCATGCAGCTCATCCGCATGGCCGCGCCGGCCGGCAACGACCTCGACTATCCCCTGCGCGTGATCGAGCGCCAGGCCGAGCTGCTGCGCCGGCTCGTGGACGACCTGCTGGAGTTCACCCGCATCGGCGCCGGCAAGATCGCGCTCGACCGGCGCGAGGTCGCGATCCAGGACGTGCTGCGCGAATCGGTCGAGGACGTGCGCCCGCTCATCGACGAGCGCCACCACGCGGTCGAATCGATCTTCCCCGCCGAGCCCTTGCCGCTCGTCGCCGACGCGTCGCGCCTGCGCCAGGTGTTCGTGAACCTCCTCACCAACGCCGCCAAGTACACGCCGCCCGGCGGGCGCATCTCGCTGCGCGCGACGCTGGAGGGGCGCGAGGTCGTGGTGCGGGTCTCCGACAACGGCGTGGGGATCCCGCAGGAGATGCTGCCGCGCATCTTCGACCTCTTCACCCAGGTGGAAACGACGCGGCCCCTTTCGCGCGGCGGGCTGGGCATCGGGCTCGCCCTCGTGAAGGACCTCGTCGCCATGCACGGCGGGATCGTGCAGGTGCGCAGCGAGGGCACCGGCAAGGGCAGCGAGTTCGTGGTGCGCCTTCCGATGGGCCCCGGCGAGCGCGAGGCGCCGATGAGCCGCTAGTGCTTCGCCTCGCCGATCAGGCGGTCGAGATGCGGGTCGGCGCGGTGGTTGGCCGCGTTCCAGCGCATCACGAGGTACATCGAGCCCGCCATGAAGAGGCCGAACGCCACGACCACCGTGTGGATGCGCAGGTCGAAGCGGATCATCATCGAGTAGAGGGCGAGCATCACCAGGATGCTCACGTTCTCGTTGAAGTTCTGCACGGCGATCGAGTGCCCGGCGGACATGAGCACGTGGCCGCGGTGCTGCAGCAGGGCGTTCATCGGCACCACGAAGTATCCGGCGAGCGCGCCGATCAGCACGAGGACGAAGTAGACCGCGGGCATCCACGTGAGCGAGACCATGCTGATCACCGCGACGCCCATCGCGATGCCCATGGGCAGCGTCGACACGGCTTTCTTGAGCGGGACGAGGCGCGCGGCGAGCACCGCGCCGATGGCGATGCCCACCGCGGAGACGCCCGAGAGCATCGCGCCCTGCTCGAGCGGCAGGTGCAGCTGGCGCTCCGCCCACTTGATCACGATGAACTGCAGGCAGGCGCCCGCGCCCCAGAAGAGCGTGGTGACCGCGAGCGAGATCTGCCCGAGCTTGTCGCGCCAGAGGGTCACGAAGCAGCGCGAGAAGTCGACGAGCAGCCGCGCGGGGTTGCGCTCCTGGTGCGGGTAGCGCGCGCCGGTGTCGGGGATCGCGAGCGTGAGGAGCGCGCCGATGCCGTAGATCACCGCGATCAACACGACCGCCGCCTCGGGCGGCGTGTCGATGCTCGTCTGGACGAACGGGACGTCCAGGGAGAGCAGCATGTGCGAGATGCGCGGGCCGATGAGCATCCCGCCCAGCACGTTGCCCAGCACGATCGAGCCGACCGTGAGCCCCTCGATCCAGCCGTTGGCCATCACGAGCTTCTCGGCCGGCAGCAGCTCGGTGAGGATGCCGTACTTCGCCGGCGAGTAGGCCGCGGCGCCGAGCCCCACCACCGCATACGCGAGCAGCACCAGCCAGTACGCCTGCAGGTGGCCCAGGCTCAGGAACTGGTTGAAGAGGATGAGCAGGCACCCCACGACCTTCACCGCGTTGGTGACGAACATGACGCGCCCCTTCGGCATCGAATCGGCGAACGCGCCGACCAGGAAGGCGAGCACCACGTAGGAGATGGTGAAGAAGAACTTGAGCAGGGGCGTGGCCCACGCGGGACCCTGCAGCTGCGCGAGCATGGCGATCGCCGCGATGAGCAGCGCGTTGTCGGCGAGCGACGAGAAGAACTGCGCCGCCATGATGACGTAGAACCCGTTCTTCATGGCGGGGGTGGCGCGGAGGGTTCGCTCAAGCGCCGGAGGCGTGCACCGTCCACCACTCGCGGAAGGCGGCGGCCGGCAGCGGGACGCTCACGGCATCGCCCTGCGCGAGGTCGCAGCCCAGCGCGGCGAGCGCGCTGCGCAGCTCCGGGCGCTCCACCCCCTCGGCCGCGACGCGCAGCCCGAAGTGGTGGCCGAGGTCGATCACGCTGTGGACGAGCGCCCGGTCGCCCGGGTCCGAGAGCATGCCCGCCACGAACGGCCGGTCGATCTTGAGCTCGTCGAGAGGGAAGCGGCGCATGTGCGCGAGCGACGAGAAGCCGCTGCCGAAGTCGTCGATCGCCAGGCGCACGCCGACGGCCTTGAGCCGCGTGAGGATCGCGAGCGAGCGCTCGGCGTCGGAGATCATCGCGCTCTCCGCGATCTCGAGCGTGAGGTCGGCCGGCGCGATGCCCCAGGTCTTGAGGCTCTGGTCGACCACGGCGGGCAACTCCCGGTCCGTGAGCGTGCTGTTGGAAAGGTTGATCGCGATGCGCAGAGTGCGCCCCCCGGCCTTCCATTCCGCGAGCTGGCGCAGCGCCGCGTTGAGCACCCAGAACGTGAGCGAGCCGATGAGGCCGGTGCGCTCGGCGATGCCGACCATGGTCTGCGGCGGGACGTCGCCGGCCTTGAAGTGCTTCCAGCGCAGGAGCGCCTCGGCGCCCACCGGCCGCGCGGAGGCGAGGTCGATCTGCGGCTGGTAGTGCAGCTCGAGCTCGTTGGCGCGAATGGCGCGCTCGAGGTCGAGGTCGAGCCCGCGGTACACCTCGGCCTCGACGGCCTCGTCGCCCTGGAAGACGTGGTAGCCCTCCTCGCGCGTGGCCGCGATCTGGCGCGAGATGTCCGCCGCCATGAGGAGCTCGGCGGGATCGAAGCCGTGCTCGGGCAGCGTCGCGACGCCCACGCAAGGGCGCAGGACGGCGCTGCCGCCTTCGTGCGCGATGGGTCGGTCGAGCGCGCGCAGCAGCTTCACCGCGGCGAGCACCGCCTGGCTGGGGTGCGCCAGGCGCGGCAGCACCACGCACGCGTGCTCGTCGCTGATGGGGGCCACGCGATCCTCGGGGCGCAGCGCCTTGCGCAGCCGCTCGAGCACGAGCGCCATCGTCATCGAGGGGCTCGGCCCCTTGAGGAGCGCGTGCAGGCGGTCGACGCGGCGCAGGTCGAGGATGAGCACGGCCAGCCGCCCGTCGGTCGCGCGCGCGACGGCGGTCTCGCGGTCGAGGAGCTTCAGCAGCTCCTCGCGCGTCTCCGGCGCGGCGGATTCCGGGAACTGCACCGGGGGAGTCGTCTCGGGCACGGCGCCTCAGCTCACGTAGTAGTCGCGCAGGTCGAGCCCGTAGGCCCCGGCCGGCAACCCGCGCTTGATGAAGACGCCGTCCTCGCCGCCGACCTTCGGATCGTAGAGCAGGTCGACCATCGCGGGGTGCGCGACCGGCGTCTTGTCGGGTCCCGTCACCACGAGGATGCGCGGCTTCAGGCGCCGCAGCTTGTTGTGCGACACGACGACGGCCACCTCGCCCGTGGACAGCTCGATGAGCGAGCCCACGGGAAAGACGCCCACGGAGGAGACGAACTGCTGCACCAGCGGCTCGTGGAAGAAATCGCCGCCCCAGCTCGCGATGCTGCGCAGCGCCTCGTAGGAGGAGACGGCGGCGGCGTACGGCCGGTGGTTGGTGAGCGCGGCGAAGCAGTCGACGATGCCCGCCATGCGCCCGACCACGCCGATCTCGTCGCCCATGAGGCCGTTCGGATAGCCGCTTCCGTTCATGCGCTCGTGGTGCTGCGCGATGCCCTCGATCACGTCGGGATGGAAGTTCGGCGTCTCCGAGAGGATGTCGAGCCCGTGCCGCACGTGCTCCTTCACCTCCTCGAACTCCTCGGCCGTGAGGCGCCCCTGCTTGTCGAGCAGCTCGCGCGGCAGCCGGATCTTGCCGATGTCGAGGAGCAGTCCCACCTGGGCGAGGATCGCGAGGTGGCTCTTGGGAAAGCCGAGGTGGCGCCCGAACGCCGTGAGGTACACCGAGACCTGCAGGCCGTGGCCGTAAGTGCCGATGTCCTGCTCGCGCAGGCGCGAGATCCACATCAGCGCGTCGGGGTTGCGCACGATGCTCTCGACCATGTCGTCGACGATCTCCTCGACGCGCTCGACCTCGAAGCTCTGCCCGATGCGGATGTCCTCGATCAGCTTGTCGAGGAGGTCCGAGGAGCGCGCGACCACCTCGCGCGCGCGCGGCACCTCGTCCTCGACGCTCACGGTGTCCACGTAGGTGGTGATCGCGACGCCGGGCGGGGCGAGCGCGGCGCGGGCTTCGAACTCCTGCGGCGTCTCGGGCGGCGGCGGCTGGAGCGGGGGCGGCGGCTTCGGCTTCGCATCGCGGCGCGGCCGCCCCTTGAAGAGGGAGAGCATGCGGCCGAGCAACCCCTCGCCCTCGCCGTGCGCGCCGTCGCGGTCGTCCTCGATCGGCGGGCCGCCCGGCGTGCCGAGGCGGATCACGCGCGGCTCGTAGGCGGGCGCGTTCGCCGTCGCGGCGGCGCGCGCCTCGGGCGGCGCGGTTTCGTCGTTCGCGTGCTCGGCGGGCCCGGGCGCGGCCTGCGCGGAAGCGCCGACCGCGGCGCTCGCGCGGCGCGGCGCGGCGGCGGGGCTCGCGACGGGGGCGCCCGACGCGGACTCGTATTCCCCGCCGGTGGAGCGCGCGCGATCGACCATCACGTACTCGCAGTGCGCGCGCAGCGCGGCGATCTGCTCCTCGTCCTCGATGAGGAAGCCCTGCAGCAGGAAGGGAGTGTCGACCCACGGGCGATCGAGGTCCGCGACGAACATGCCGACCTTGAGCTCGTGGGCGAAGACTTTCTGAGCCATTGCCCGCATTCTAAGGGATCGGGGGCCGGTTTCGGGCCGCGGCCTCTATAATCAGCGGCTTCCCATGGATTTCCGTCGCGCGCCGGCGCGGCGCCCGGCCGTGTCCCGCATCCTGCAAGGCATCCGCGTCCTCGACCTCACCCGCGTGCTCGCCGGCCCGTGGGCCACGCAGAACCTCGCGGACCTGGGCGCGGAAGTGATCAAGGTCGAGCGCCCCGGGCAGGGCGACGACACGCGCCGCTGGGGCCCGCCGTTCCTGCGCGACCGCGAGGGGCGCGAGACCCGCGACGCCGCGTACTACCTCGCGTGCAACCGCGGGAAGAAGTCGGTGACCCTCGACATCGCGAAGCCCGCGGGGCAGGCGCTCGCGCGCCGCCTCGCCCTCGAAAGCGACGTCCTCGTCGAGAACTTCAAGGTGGGCGACCTCGCGCGCTACGGGCTCGATTTCGACACGCTCGCGCGCGACCATCCCCGGCTCGTCTATTGCTCGATCACGGGCTTCGGCCAGGACGGCCCGTACCGCGACCGGCCCGGCTACGACTTCATGATCCAGGGCCTCGGCGGCCTCATGAGCGTCACCGGCGAGCGCGACGACCTGCCCGGCGGCGGGCCGCAGAAGGTGGGCGTCGCCGTCGCGGATCTCTTCACCGGGATGTATGCGACGAGCGCCATCCTCGCCTCGCTCCTCGAGCGCGAGAAGAGCGGGCGCGGCCAGCGCGTCGACATGGCCCTGCTCGACGTGCAGGTGGCGATGCTCGCCAACCTGAGCGCGAGCTACTTCGTCTCGAACGTCGCGCCGAAGCGCATGGGCAACGCGCACCAGAACATCGTCCCGTACCACGTGTTCAAGGCGTCCGACGAGTTCCTGATCGTGGCGGTGGGCAACGACACGCAGTTCGCGAGCTTCTGCGGCGCGATCGGCGAGCCCGGCTGGCCCGAGGACCCGCGCTTCGCGACGAACCCCGAGCGCGTGCGCCACCGCGAGCTGCTCGTGGGGCTCATCGCCGAGCGCCTCGCGAAGCGGCCCGCGCGCGAATGGCTCGCGCTCCTCGAGCCCGCGGGCGTGCCGTGCGGGCCCATCAACGACCTCGCGCAGGTCTTCGCCGATCCGCAGGTGCGCCATCGGCGCATGGAAGTGCGCGCGCCGCATCCGGCCGCAGGCGAGGTGCGCATGGTCGCCAATCCCATGAAGCTCTCCCGAACGCCCGTCACCTACGAGTCCGGCCCGCCGCTCCTCGGCGAGCACACCGAGCAGGTGCTGCGCACGGTCCTGGGGCTCGAGGGCCCCGAGATCCAACGCCTGCGCGAAGAGCGCGTCATCTGAAGACGAAAGGAAACGCCCGCCATGCCCGACGAGGCCCAGCTGCGCAAAGACGTCGCCACCGCCAACCGCATCCTCGAGCGCGTCGGACTCTCGAACGCGTTCGGCCATGCCAGCGCCCGCATCCCGGGCACCTCGACCTTCATCCTGCCGACGCGGCGCAGCCCCGGCCTGGCGGAGGC
Source organism: Usitatibacter sp. (assembly GCA_036377935.1). Classification (GTDB taxonomy): domain Bacteria; phylum Pseudomonadota; class Gammaproteobacteria; order Burkholderiales; family Usitatibacteraceae; genus Usitatibacter. The sequence continues at coordinate 4,469 of DASUXK010000189.1, read as the reverse complement.
CGACAAGCTGCTCGTGATCGACACCGACGGGCGCGTGGTCTCCGGCGACGGCGAGCCGAACAGCGAGTTCTGGATCCACGCACGGATGTACGCGGCGCGCCCCGACGTGGGCGGCGTCGTGCACGCGCACCCGCCCGCGTGCGTGTGCCTCACGCAGATCGGCGAGCCGCATCGCGTGGTGCACAACCAGGGCGGCATCTTCGCCGACGGCGTGCCCGAGTACTCGCGCATCGGGCTCATCCGCACCCGCGAGCTGGGCGACCTCCTCGCCGGCGTGCTCGGCAAGGGCTGCGCGGCGATGATGCGCGGCCACGGCATCACCACCGCCTTCGCTGATGTGCGTACGGCGACCGTCGCCGCCTGCTACCTGGAGGAGAGCGCCTCGATGCAGCTGCGCATGCTCTCCGCGGCGGGGGGCGATGCGAAGAAGCTGCGTGCCTTCACGCGCGAGGAGGCCGAGGGCCTGCGCGACCAGATCACGGGCAGCGTCGCGAAGCGCGCGTGGGAATACTTCGCCACGCTCGCGGAAACCTTGCCCCTCGGAGCGAACCTCCGGGGGTGAGCTGAAGCCGAAAACCCGGAGGAGGCGGAGGGCCACAGAACCCTCCGGGGCCTCTTTGTTTCCGTTTGAGCCACGTCACTACCATCGCCCGGCGGGCGACGGTAGACTGGGTCGCATCAGCCGAGCGAGGAGCCTCGCGTGAAGCCCACGGACATCGCGGATCCCGACTACTTCCACCGCGTGGTCGATTGCCAGTGGGCTTGCCCGGCCCACACGCCGGTTCCCGAGTACATCCGCCTGATCGCCCAGGGACGGTACGCCGATGCGTACATGGTGAACTGGGAGTCGAACGTCTTTCCCGGCATCCTCGGCCGCACCTGCGATCGCCCGTGCGAACCCGCATGCCGGCGGGGGCGGGTGGAGGAAGGCTCGCCGGAGGGCGAGGGCGCCGCGGAGGCGAAGCCGCAGCCGGTCGCCATCTGCCGCCTGAAGCGCGTCGCCGCGGACTTCAAGGACGACATCCGCTCGCGGCTGCCGAGGCCGGCGGCGCGGCGCAACGGCAAGCGCGTGGCGTGCATCGGCGCCGGCCCCGCGTCGCTCACCGTCGCGCGCGACCTCGCGCCGCTCGGCTACGAGGTGACCGTGTTCGATTCGGATCGGCTTGCGGGCGGGATGATCCGCACCCAGATCCCGCGCTTCCGCCTTCCCGAGGGCGTGATCGACGAGGAGGTGGGCTACGTCCTCGGCCTCGGCGTCGAGTTCCGCGGCGGGCAGCGCGTCGACTCGATGGCGAAGCTCCTCGCCGAGGGCTACGACGCGGTCTTCGTGGGCTCCGGCGCGCCGCGCGGGCGCGACCTCGACATCCCGGGACGCAAGGAAGCCGCCGCGAACATCCACATCGGGATCGACTGGCTCTCGTCCGTCTCCTTCGGCCACATCGACCGCATCGGCAAGCGCGTGGTCGTGCTGGGCGGCGGCAACACCGCCATGGATTGCTGCCGCTCGTCGCGGCGCCTCGGCGGCGAGGACGTGAAGGTCGTCGTGCGCTCCGGCTTCGAGGAGATGAAGGCGAGCCCGTGGGAGAAGGAGGACGCGATGCACGAGGGCATCCCGATCCTCAACTACCTCGTGCCCAAGGCCTTCCTGCACCGCGACGGCCGCCTCACCGGCGTCTCCTTCGAGAAGGTGCAGGCGCAGTACGACGCGCGCGGGCGCCGCTCGCTCGTGCCCACCGGCGAGCCCGAGGTGGTCCTCGAGTGCGACGACGTGCTGGTGGCCGTGGGGCAGGAGAACGCGTTCCCGTGGATCGAGCGCGACATCGGCATCGCGTTCGACGATCGCGGCATGCCGGTCGTCGATCCCGCGACGATGCGCTCCACGCGCCCCGAGATCTTCTTCGGCGGCGACGCCGCCTTCGGCCCGAAGAACATCATCTGGGCCGTGGCCCACGGGCACGACGCCGCCGTCTCCATCGACCTCCTCTGCCAGGGCGAGGAGGTGCGCGCGCGCCCCGCGCCCCAGGCCGCGCTCACCTCGCAGAAGATGGGCATCCACGAGTGGAGCTACGACAACCAGGTGGCGCCGGACACGCGCTACAAGGTGCCGCTCCAGGAGCTCGTCGTCGCGCTGAAGGACATCCGCCAGGAGGTGGAGCTGGGCTTCGACGTGCAGCTTGCCTGGAAGGAGGCGCAGCGCTGCCTCAATTGCGACGTGCAGACGGTGTTCGCCCCGAAGCTCTGCATCGAATGCGACGCGTGCGTCGACGTCTGCCCCATGGACTGCATCACGTTCACCGCCGACGGCGAGGAGGCGCAATTGCGCGTGCGCCTCACCGCGCCCGCGCACAACCTCGCGCAGCCGCTCTACGTGGGCGGGCCGCTTCGCACCGGCCGCATCATGGCCAAGGACGAGGACGTGTGCCTGCACTGCGGCCTGTGCGCCGAGCGCTGCCCCACCGGCGCGTGGGACATGCAGAAGTTCCTCCTCACGATGACGCACGCCGGCCCCTCCTGCCGGCCGCAACGCCGCGCCGTGCGCGCGGCCTGAACCCGCCCTCGCGGACTTCCTTGCGCTTCAAGGGGTTACATCAGTAACCCCGCCGCAATGCGCGAATGTGACGCAGTGCACAGGAGCGCGCGCGCGACCCCGCAGCCCCCCGAGTGAACCGTGCAACGCCTGCATCGGGCCGGCGAACCGCGCGCATTACACCGCGATTACGGATGAAAACCGTGGGGCGTTGACCCGGAAGGACTCAAATAACAAAGTGCCGGCGCAGGTAACAACCAATCGCAGCCAAGCGAACAGGGAGTCGTCGAAAATGATTCTGCGCAACCTCACCATCGGCACCCGCCTCGCGCTCGGATTCGGCGCGATCCTCTCGGTGCTGCTCGTCGTCTCCATCGGGGGGACGGCGCTCGCGGCCAAGAGCCGCAAGGACCTCGCCTCGGTCACGGCCAACGCCGTGGCCAAGGAGCGGCTCGCCTCGGACATGCAGGAGCTCGTGCTGCGGCGCTCGAGCGTGATGCGCAACGTGGGGCTGCTCACCGACTACGCGCAGATGCAGGAGCAGCAGAAGATCGCCGACCGCCTCACGCACCGCTTCGCCGAGGCGCGCGCGTCGCTGGGCAAGCTCGACCTCACTCCCGCCGAGCGCGAGATCGTCGACGGCCTCGACAAGGCCGACAAGGCGGTCCAGGACCCCTTCACCCGCGCCATGGAGCTGCAGAGCGCCTACCGCAACGAGGAGGCCGTGGGCCTGCTCATGAACGCGGTGGATCCCGCCGTGAACAAGATGCTCGGCGACTTCGAGCGGCTCTCCGAGATCCAGAAGAAGGCGAACCAGGACGCGACCGACACCGCCATCGCCATGGGCGACCGCCTGGCGATGACCACCTACGTGGTCGAGGGCCTGGTGCTCTTCATCGCGGTGCTGCTCGCCTGGGCCCTCGCGCGCAGCATCGTCGTGCCGCTGCGCGAGGCGGTGGCGATCGCGCGCCGCGTGGCCTCCGGCGACCTGACCTCCGAGATCGTGCCGAAGGGGCGCGACGAGGCGGCCGAGCTCATCGCGGCGCTGCGCGAGATGAACGTGGGCCTCGCGAGCATGGTGACGCAGATCCGCGCGGGCTCCGAATCGATCGCGCTCGGCGCCAACCAGGTCGCCGCGGGCAACCAGCAGCTTTCCAGCCGCACCGAGGAGCACGCGAGCTCGCTCGAGGAGACGGCTTCCACGCTCGAGGAATTCACGACGACCGTGCGCCAGAACGCCGAGCACGCCAAGCAGGCGAGCGCGCTCGCCGGCACCGCCTCGGCCACCGCCGAGAAGGGCGGCGAGGTGGTGAGCCGGGTCGTCACGACGATGCAGGACGTGAGCACGTCGTCCAAGCGCATCTCGGACATCATCGGCGTCATCGACGGCATCTCGTTCCAGACCAACATCCTCGCCCTCAACGCCGCCGTCGAGGCGGCGCGCGCGGGCGAGCAGGGCCGCGGCTTCGCGGTGGTCGCCTCCGAGGTACGCAGCCTCGCGCAGCGCTCGGCGGCTTCCGCCAAGGAGATCCGCGGGCTCATCGAGGAATCGGTGGGCCGCGTCGAGAACGGCGCGCGCCTCGTCGAGCAGGCGGGCAAGACCATGGACGAGCTGGTGGTCTCGGTGAAGCGGGTGGCCGAGATCATGACCGAGATCGCCGCGGCGAGCCACGAGCAGAGCTCGGGCATCGAGCAGATCAACCGCGCGATCACCCAGATGGACAACGTCGTGCAGATGAACGCCTCGCTGGTCGAGGAGGCCACGGCCGCCGCGACGAGCATGGCGAGCCAGGCCACGGGCCTCGCCCGCGTGGTGGCGCAGTTCCGGATCGTCGAGGGCGAGATGCAGGCCAAGGTCTCCACGTTCGCCCCGCACCCGAGCGCGCCGGTGCCGGCGCCCGCGCCGTTTCGCAATTCCGCGTCGAGGAAAGCCACCTCGGCG
>DASUXK010000188.1:0-2999 GCA_036377935.1 Usitatibacter sp. | reverse complement strand
CTATCCCATTCCTAAATCCCGCACCCTCGCGTTGTTGAAGACCGCGATCCGCGGCGAGGGCGATCCCGCGCGCCCGCCCCCGAAGTGGCCCGAAGAGCTGCATCGGCTTCGCCTCGAATGGCTGCCGACGTGCGACGAGCGCGCGGTCCACGTGACGTACGATGACTTCCACGGCGAGGACATGTTCGCGGACCTGGCGGGCGTGAAGGCGCCCGTCGCGCTCATCTGCGCGGGGCAGGGCGACGTGGTGTCGGATGCCGACGTCGAAGAGATGAAGAAGATCCAGCCGAACCTGCATGCCGCGCGGCTGCAAGGCGCCGGCCACCAGCTCCAGGTCGAGGACTTCGAAGGTTTCCGCAAATTGCTCGGCGATGCCTTGCGTCGCCACGATGAGCAGCTCGGAAAGGGCCGCTGAATGACGATCGATGCGGAGAAGCTCGAGCTCTTCACGCGCGAGCTCGAGCTTTGCGCCGTGAAGCGCGGGGAGACCGTCGTAGTGCTCACGGCCGACGACGAATGGCGCGAGCACGCGCAGGTCTTCATGGCCGCGGCCGCGCGCCTCGGCGCGAAGACCTTCAACCTCAATGTGCGCCGCGGACAGGCGAACGCCGTCGGCGTGCAGGGCCGTCACCCGCTCGTGGGCAACGAGCTCGCGATGCGCACGTTGAAATCCGCGAGCCTGGTGATCGACATGGTGGGCCTCCTCTTCTCGCGCGAGCAGGCCGAGATCCAGGCCGCCGGCGTGCGGATCCTGCGGGTCATGGAGCCCTTCCACGTCCTCCAGCAGATGTTTCCGACCGAGGACCTGCGCCGGCGCGTCGAGCGCGCGAAACAGCTTCTCGAGGGCGCGCGCAAGCTGCGCTTCACCTCGGAAGCGGGGACCGACATCACCTACCACCTCGGCCAGTATCCCGTGATCTCCGAGTACGGCTACACCGCCGAGCCCGGGCGCTGGGACCACTTCCCCTCGGGCTTCGCGTTCACGCAGGGCAACGATGGGGCCATCGACGGCACCGTGGTGCTCCAGCCCGGCGACATCCTCTGCGCGTTCAAGCAGTACGTGCAGACGCCGGTCACGCTGAAGGTGGAGAAGGGGATGGTGGTCGGGATTGCGGGAGACGGCATGGACGCCGACCTCGTCCGCAGCTACATCGACAGCTTCGACGACCCGCGCGCCTACGCGATCTCCCACATCGGCTGGGGCCTGAACGAGAAGGCGCGCTGGTACCAGTTCTCCGTCACGCGCCAGTTACCCGCCGAGCACGTGATGAACGCGTTGTCCTTCTACGGCAACGTGCTCTTCTCGCTGGGGCCGAACCTGGAAGTGGGCGGGACGAACGACACCGCGTGCCACCTCGATCTGCCCATGCGTCGATGCAGCCTGTGGCTCGACGAGATGCAGATCCTGCGCGACGGAGACGTCGTCCACCCCGAGATGCGGGTGGCGCGCGCTTCCTAGGCGTTTCGTTTCTTGCGGGCCGGCGCGGATGCCGGTGCGGTCAGTCGCGTGAGCGGGGCGGCGTGCTCCAGGATCGACGCGTCGCCGCCGAGCCGGCGCGTCAATTCGATCGCGGCATCGAGCAAGGCCTTCGACATGGAAGGCACGGCGTCCACGGCGAAGCGAGCGGCCGGCCCCGAGATCGCCATCGCGCCGCGCAGGCTGCCCTGCGGCCCGAACACGGGCGCCGCGATGGCGGCGATGTCCGCCTCGCGCTCGCCCACCGTGGCGATGAGCGGATGCGCGGGGAAATCCGCCTCGTCGGTGAGCGTGCGGTCGAAGGTCGTGAGCACGCGCCCGGCCGCGCCCTTGTCGAGGGGCAGCAGGTCGCCGATGTGAATGTGGTCGCGCAGCGATTTCGGCGAATCCACGCGGAAGAGGCACACGCGCAGGTTCCTCTCGCGGATGAAGAACGAGGCGCCTTCGCCGGTCTCCTGGGCCAGGCGCCGCAGGATCGCGGGCACGTGGTCGTCCATGCGCACCGCCGATTGGTAGAGGCCGCCCCAGTGCAGGAGCATCGCGCCGAGCTGGTACGTGCCGTCGTCCAGCCGCACGACGCAACGCTCGCGGGTGAGCGTCGCGATGAGCCGCAGGATCGTGCTCTTGTACATCCCGGTGCGCTGCGCGAGCTCGTTCAGGCTCAACGAGCCGTCGCCCGCGCGGAACGCGTTGATGATCGCGAACGCGCGCTCGACCGCGGCGACGCCGTCCTTCTTCTCCGCTTCTGCCGTCATCGCTCTGCTGTGCTGTGTGAGGCCAAGACTTTAATCCGGCCGGCGACGCCGATTGCGGCCCTCGGCGAAAAAAATCGTCCTTGACGCGGCGCGTACTGTACCACAGAATGCCGTTCTATTATTGAGACTTCGCGCGAGAGCGGACCTGGGCGACGCATGGGTGGACGCGAGGAAGAGCCGAAGCTGGGTGCGCACGCGCGGGAGCACGCGCCGCTCCACGAGGAGCCGCGCGCCGACTACCTCGAGAAGGTGACGGGGAGCGCGATCTTCGCGAGCGACGTCGAGGTTCCCGACATGCTGCACGGGAAGATCCTCCGCAGCCCGCTGCCCCACGCGCGCATCCGTGGCATCGACGCGAGCGCGGCCCTCGCCATCCCCGGCGTGGTCGCGGTCCTCACGGGCGACGACCTTCGCGGGCTCCCGGGCTGCGCCGAGCGCTGGGGACTTTACCTTCGCGACCGCCCCGTGATCGCGCTCGACAAGGTGCGCTACGTCGGCGATCCCGTCGCCGCGGTGGCCGCCGTCGACGAGGCCGCCGCCGAGGACGCGCTCGACGCGATCGTCGTCGATTACGACCCGCTGCCCCACGTCACGACGTCGCAGGAGGCGATGGCCGAAGGCGCGGTGCTCGTCCACGACGAGATGGACAAGCTCAAGGACTTCTACTTCCGCGGCGAGGCCTCGCCCGTCGCGGGAACGAATCTCTTCCAGCGCTGGAAATACGACGCGGGCGACGTGGAGCGGGCCTTCGGGGAGGCCGCGCGCAT
>DASUXK010000187.1:0-4397 GCA_036377935.1 Usitatibacter sp. | reverse complement strand
GGTGGGCTCGTGGCCGCGGTCGACCGACTCGGGGTGCTTGAGCGCGATGATCGCGCGCACCTCCTCGAAACGGCGCGAAGGCACGTCGAGCATGAGCAGCACCTTGCCGTCCTCCAGCTCGCGCTCGAAATGGCGCAGCCGCGAGTTGGGCACCTGCAGTCCCACCATGGTCGCGACCCACACGCCGAGCATCGCGCCGACGAGCGCCGCCACGAGGACCGCCACCATCTGGAGCGACGCGCCCTCGGGCGGATAGTTGACGAGGAAGCCGCCGACCGCCGCGCCGAGGAACCCGCCGATCACCAGGCCCACGAAGGCGCCGTGGATCGCGTCGGTCTTGTGGAAGTAGGAGGCCTCGTGCAGCTCGCCGAGGTCGGTGCCGCGCCGCGCGAGGAAGCGCATGTGCCGGTCCTCGACGCGCGCGAGCAGCAGGTCGTTGGCGAGGCTGCGCGCGCTCGCCACGTCCGGGAGCATGACGTACATCCGTCTCATGGGAACCCTCCTTTCCTGGGAATCGATCGAAAAGGAGCGGTGTCGGGAGTCGCGACGCGGCTCGGGGCATCGCCTGTCCGGATCAGGCTAGCCCCGGCGCGGGAGGGAATCAAGGGGGGCGCGGCCCCCCCTTCGGAACTACGGCACCAGGACGGTCGAGCCCGTGGTCTTGCGCCCTTCCAGGTCGCGGTGGGCCTGCTGCGCATCCTTGAGCGCGTAAGTCTGGCGCGGCGCGATCCGGATCTTGCCGGCGAGCACCAGGTCGAAGAGGTCCTTCGCCGCGGCGACGAGCTCGTCGCGCTTCGCGACGTAGCCCATGAGCGTCGGGCGCGTCACGTAGAGCGAGCCCTTGGCGGCGAGGATGCCGAGGTCGGTCGGGCCCACCGGCCCCGACGCGTTGCCGAAGCTCACGAGGAGCCCCCGGCCGCGCAGGCAGTCGAGCGACTTCATGAAGGTGTCCTTGCCGACGCCGTCGTACACGATCGGGACCTTCCTGCCGCCGGTGATCTCTTTCACGCGCGCGACGAAGTCCTCCTTCGTGTAGTCGATCGTGTGCGCGCAGCCGTTCTCGCGCGCGAGCTTCGCCTTCTCCGCGGAGCTCACCGTGCCGATCACCTCCACGCCCAGCGCCTTCGCCCACTGGCAGGCGATGAGCCCGACGCCGCCGGCGGCCGCGTGCCAGAGGACCTGGTCCCCGGCCTTGGGGACGTACAGCAAGCGGCGCAGCAGGTATTCGACGGTGAGGCCCTGCAGCATCATGCACGCGGCCTGCTCGAAGCTGATGCCCTCGGGCACCTTCACGCAGCGCTCGGCGGGATGGTTCTTGAGCTCGGAATAGGCGCCGAGGGGGCCGTTGCAGTACGCGACGCGATCGCCGGGCTTGAACTCCGTCACGCCGGGACCCACCGCCTCGACCACGCCCGCGGCCTCCAGGCCGATGCCCGAGGGCAGCGCCATCGGATACAGGCCCGTGCGATGGTAGGTGTCGATGTAGTTCAGCCCGACCGCCTTGTGCCGGATCTGCAGCTCGCCCGCGCCCGGCGCGGGAACGTCCACCTCTTCCCACTGCAGGACCTCGGGTCCGCCCGTCTTGTGGAACCTCACTGCGTGCGCTTTGGCCATGCCATCCCCTCGAGTTCAGGAGCCGAGGATTGTACCCGTCGCCACACCCGCGACCTTCGCCCACTCCGCGGGAGAGATCTTCTTGGTCTCCTCGCCCTTCACCTTCGCGACCTCGACCTGGCCACCCTGGCAGGTGATGCGCATGCCGGCCTCGGTGATCTCGGTGATCTCGCCGACCTTGCCCTTCACCGCGCCGAAGGTGCGCACGAGGTGTCTCTTCGAGCCGAAGAGCTGCACCTTCTTGCCGTTGAGCGTCGTCCACGCGCCGGGGGCCGGATCGGCGGCGCGGATGAGGTCGTGCACGCGCGTGACGTGGTTGTGGAAGTTGATCTTCGACTCGTTGGCGCGGAACCAGCCCTCGTAGGTCGCCTGCGACTCGTCCTGCACGACCTCCTTGTGCTTGCCGGCGACCACGAGGTCCGCCGCCTCGAGCATCGCCTTCACGCCCATCGGGAACAGGCGGTCGAAGTACACCGTGCCGATGGTGTCGTTCTCGGCGATCTCGGTCTCCTTCTGCAGGACCACCGGCCCCTCGTCGAGGCCGTCGGTGGGACGGAAGATCGTGAGCCCGGTCTTCCTGTCGCCGAGCGAGATCGGCCAGTTGATCGACGAAGGGCCGCGGTACTTCGGCAGCAGCGACGGGTGGTACTGGATCGTGCCGTGCTTCGGGATGTTGACGAATTCCTGCGGCGCGAACTGCAGCACGTAGGCCATGATGCCGATGTCGGCGCCGGCTTCCTTCATCGCCTGGATCGCCTCGGGGCCCTTGAGGTTGGGGAGCTGGTAGACCTTGAGGCCCTTTTCCTGCGCCGCGACGCGCAGGGGATCGGGCTTCGCGCCTTCCTTCTCCGGGGCGCAAAACACGGCGCAAACCGTGTCGCCGCGGGCGAGGAATGCTTCGAGGACGGACTTGCCGAAGTCCTGCTGACCGATGATGGCGATTTTCATTTTTGGATTCCTGGATGCGAGGAACCACAGATGAGCACGGATGGTTGCCGCGAAAGCGACGCAGCGGGGCCACGGCCACGCCGCCCGCCCCACCGCCTACCTATCCGGGTTCATCCGTGCTCATCTGTGGTTTGAATGGCCTCCCGCTCGATCAAGCGGCGACTTTCTTCGGCGGGGAGGAGAAGGCGCCGGCGGACTTCATCGACTGGATCTTCGACTCGTCGTAGCCCAGCACTTCCTTCAGCACCTCGTCGGTGTGCTCGCCCAGGAGCGGGCTCCTCTTGATCACCGCGGGCGAGGCGGAGAGCTTGATCGGCATGCCGACGTTGAACCACTTGCCGCGCTGCGGGTGGTCGAGCTCGACCCACATCTGGCGGCCGCGCACGTGCTCGTCGTTGGCGAGGTCGGTGGTCGACATGATCGGGCCGCACGGCACGTCCAGCTCGTTGAGGATCGCCATCAGCTCGCGCTTGGTGTACTTCTCGGCGAACTTGTTGATGAGCGTCCACATGAGGTTCTGGTTCTTGCGCCGCTCGGCGATGGTGGCCAGGCGCGGGTCGCTCGCCATGTCGGGCATGCCGACGTCGGGGCCGATGCGCTTGGCGAGGGCCTCGTAGACGGCCTCCTGCACGACGATGTAGAGCCAGTCGTTGGGGCCGTGGGGCTTGCAGTGGATGGCGTTGCCGAGCTGCCCGCCGCCCGAATCGTTGCCCGCGCGCGGCACGTCGCCCATGTCCTTGTAGGTGGGCACCGAGTATTCCGCGAGCGAGCCGTGCTGCAGGCGCTGGTGGTCGCGGAACTTCACGCGGCACAGGTTCATCACGCCGTCCATCATCGCGACCTCCACGTACTGCCCCTGGCCGGTCACGGTCGCCTGGTGCAGCGCGGCGAGGATGCCGATGGCGAGGTGCAGGCCCGTGCCGGTGTCGCCGATCTGCGCCCCGGTCACGTACGGCGGGCCGTCGGGCACGCCCGTCGTGCTCATCGCCCCGCCCATCGCCTGCGCCACGTTCTCGTAGGCCTTGAAGTCGGCGTACGGGCCGCTCGAGCCGAAGCCCTTGATCGAGCCCACCACGAGCTTCGGGTTGATCTCGTGCATCTTCTCCCACGTGAAGCCGAGGCGCTCGAGCACGCCGGGGCCGAAGTTCTCCATCATGATGTCGCACTTCTTCAGGAGATCGACGAACACCTGCTTGCCCTCGGCCGTCTTCATGTTCACGGTGATCGAGCGCTTGTTGCAGTTGAGCATCGTGAAGTAGAGCGAGTCCGCGTTCGGGATGTCGCGCAGCTGCCCGCGCGTCGCATCGCCGTGGGGAGGCTCGAACTTGATCACGTCCGCGCCCATCCAGGCGAGGAGCTGCGAGCAGGTCGGCCCCGCCTGCACGTGGGTCATGTCGAGGATTCGTACGCCTTTCAGTGCGTTCATGGTCGTCTCTCTATTCCGGGATCATTTCTTCGCGGCGGTGGGGTTGAGCGCCGTGATGCGGCCGCTCTCCGTGCCGGCGCCCTCGGCGATCATCGCGTTCACGAGCGTCGGGCGCCCGGTGCGGAACGCCTCCTCGATCGCGGCGCGCAGCTCCTGCGGCGTCGTCACGTACCGGCCGACCCCGCCGAAGGCCTCCATCAGCTTCTCGTAGCGCGCGTCCTTCACGAACACGAGGGGCGACGGTTCCTTCGCGCCGCCGTAGGGCGACTCGTCGCCGCGATACACGCCGTTGTTGTTGAGGATCACCACGCACACCGGCAGGTTGTAGCGGCAGATCGTCTCCACCTCCATGCCGGAGAAGCCGAACGCGCTGTCGCCCTCGACCGCGAGCACCTGCTGCTTGCCCACG
>DASUXK010000186.1:0-3778 GCA_036377935.1 Usitatibacter sp. | reverse complement strand
AGCTACTATCGCTGCGACAAGTGCCCCGCGTACTGCTGCACATACACCGAGATCGAGATCCAGAAGCGCGACATCGAGCGCCTCGCGCGCCATTTCTCGCTCACCTACGCGCAGGCCGAGGAGCGCTTCACCAAGCCCGACGCCAAGGGCAAGATCCGGATGCTGCGCCATCGCAAGGACAAGATCTTCGATTCGGCGTGCATGTTCCTCGACCAGGAAAAGCGCCGCTGCACGGTCTACGAGTCGCGCCCGGGTGTCTGCCGCCAGTACCCGGACAGCAAGCGCTGCGGCTACTACGACTTCCTCAAGTTCGAGCGCGAGCAGCAGGGCGACGACGAGCTGGTCGCCCTCACCTAGGATGGGGTCAGGTTCATTTTTGAACCTGTCCCGTTTTTCACTTCCCGGAAAAGGGGACAGGTTCAAAAATGAACCTGACCCCATTTTCGTCAGGCGCGCTGGATGAACTCGATCTTGTAGCCGTCGGGATCCTCGACGAAGGCGATCACGCTGCCGCCGAACTTCATCGGCCCCGCCTCGCGGGTGACCTTGCCGCCCTGCGCCTTCACGGCCTCGCAGGCCTTGTAGGCGTCCGGCACGGCGACGGCGACGTGGCCGAAGCCGTTGCCGAGGTCGTAGGACTTGGTGTCCCAGTTGTGCGTGAGCTCGAGGACCGCCTCCTCGCTCTCATCGCCGTAGCCCACGAAGGCGAGCGTGAAGCGCCCTTCGGGATAGTCCTTGCGGCGCAGCTCCTTCATCCCGAGGACCTGCGTATAGAAGCGGATCGACCGGTCGAGGTCCCCGACGCGGATCATCGTGTGCAGGATTCGCATGCGTTGCTCCTGGAAAACGCCTAGAAAGCGCGATAGAGATGATCGGTGGCGAAGAGCGTCGCGCGCAGCCGCCGGTAGTCCGGGCACAGCCGCTCCACTTCGGCCCAGAACGCCGGCGAATGGTTCATGTGCCGCAGGTGCGCGAGCTCGTGGCAGATCACGTAGTCGACGAGCGCCGGCGGCGCCTTGAGCAGCCGCCACGCGAGCCGGATCTCGCGGCGCGAGTTGCAGCTGCCCCAGCGGGAAAGCGCCGACGAGAGGAAGAAGCGCGGCGGCGCGAGCCCCGCATCCGCCGCGAGCTCGGCGAGGCGATCGCCGAGGTGCTCCTTGGCGCGGCGCTTGTACCAGCCCACGACCGTGCGCCGCACTTCGGACTCCACGGGCTGCCTCACCGTCACGAAGAGCTCGCGCTCGCGGCGCTGCGCGGCCGGCCGCGGCCCGCCGGCCAGGCGCAGCACGAGGTCCTCGCCCAGCAGGGGAAGGCGCTCGCCGTCGCGCCAGGCCACCCGCGGCACCTGGCGCGTGCGCCACTCGGCCACCTTGCGCAGCACCCAGCGCTCGCTCTCGCGCACCAGCGCCTCGACCCGCGAGAGCGGCAGCGACAGGGGCGCGCTCACGGTGAGCCCGTTCTCGTCCACCTTGAGGCCGACGCCCCGGCGCCCGCGCCGCCGCACCAGCACGTACTCGACGACGTCCTCGCCGAGGGCGAGGCGGCGCACGTCGCGCGTCAGCAGCTCACCGCTTCCCATCGCGAACCCCGGAGATGCGCTGCATCTGGCCCTCGATCCACTCCTCCACTTCGCGGTTCACCGACGGCGCATCGCGCCCCTCGGTGCGGATGGGCGCGCCGATCACGACCTGGATGCAGCCGGCGCGCTTGCGGAAAGCATAGCGGGGCCAGAACTCGCCGGCGTTGTGCGCCACCGGCAGGATCGGCGTCCCGGTGCGCGCGGCGAGGAGCGCGCCGCCGATGCCGTAGCGGCCGCGCCGGCCGGGGGCCACGCGCGTGCCCTCGGGAAAGATCGTCACCCAGTGGCCCTCCTTCAGGCGCTGCGCGCCCTGCTGCACCACCTGCTCGCGCGCGGCGATGCCGCTCGAGCGGTCGATGGCGATGCAGCGCACGGCCCACAGGCCCCAGCCCACGAAGGGCAGCCACAGCAGCTCGCGCTTCACGATCCAGCATTGGTCGGGAAGCCGCGCCTCGAGGAAGATCGTCTCCCACGCCGACTGGTGCTTGGCCATCACGACCACCGGCTCGCGCGGGACGTTCTCCCAGCCGCTCACCTCGTAGCGGATGCCGACGCTCGCCTCGATCCAGCGCAGCATGATCCGGGCATAGGTGCGCGCGAGGACGAAGGGCGCGCCGCGGCCGAGAAGGCGGCCCGCGGGAACCAGCACCCCGAAGATCGAGGTGAGGACGACCGCCACGGCGAGGAAGAGCGCCGAACGAAGCGTCGTCATGCGTGCTGGACGATGTGGCGCGACGCCTCGGCGAGGTCCTCGAAGACCAGCGTGCGCTTCGGCAGGCCGCCTTGCTCGCGCGTCTGGCGCCCCTTGCCCGTGAGCACGAGGATCGGCTGCGCGCCGACGGCATCGGCCGCCTGCATGTCCTTCAGGCTGTCGCCCACGCACGGCACGCCCTTGAGCTCCGCGTGGAAGCGCGCGGCGATCTCCTCGAGCATCCCGGTGCGGGGCTTGCGGCAGCTGCAGTCGTCGTCGGGCGTGTGCGGGCAGAAGAAGAGCGCGTCGATGCGCCCGCCGTGGCGGAAGACCATCTCCATCATCTTGTCGTTGATGGCGTTCAGCGTCGCCATGTCGAAGAGCCCGCGCCCGATGCCCGACTGGTTCGTGGCCACCGCCACGCGGTAGCCCCCCTGGTTCAGCCGCGCGATCGCCTCGATCGCGCCGGGGATCGCGCGCCACTCCGCCGGCGACTTGATGTAGAGGTCGCTGTCGTAGTTGATGACGCCGTCGCGGTCGAGGATGGCGAGCTTCATCGTCAGGCGGCGAGCTTCGAAATGTCCGCGACCCGGTTCATGAGCGCGCCCAGGCGCGTGAGGAGCGCGAGGCGGTTCATGCGCAGCCGCTCGTCCTCGGCGTTCACCAGGACCTTGTCGAAGAACGCGTCGACGTCGTCGCGGATGCCGGCGAGGTCCTTCAACGCCGCGGTGAAGTCCTGCCGCTCGAGGTGCCCGGCCACGCGCGGCGCGAGCGATTCCATCGAGGCGTGCAGGCGCTTCTCCTCGTCCTGCGCGAGCAGGTCCGGCGCCACTAGCTCGGCGGTCCCGGACTTGCGCAGGATGTTGCGGATGCGCTTGTTCGCCGCGGCGAGCGACTGCGCCTCGGGCAGCTCGCGGAAGGCCTTCACCGCCTCGATCCGCGTCCACACCCGGTGGACCTCGGTCGGGTCGTCCGCGAGCACGGCCTCCACCTCGTTCGCGTCGTAGCCCTTGTCGCGCAGCATCGAGCGCAGCCGGTCGAGCATGAAGCCGTGCACGCCCGCGGCCGTGTCGGGCGCGAGCTTGCCGGGCGCGAAGCCGCCCACCGACTCGGCGAGCAGGCGGCCCAGGTCGAGCGCGTGCGCCTCCGGCTTCTCGGAAAGGATGCGCAGCACGCCCAGCGCCGCGCGCCGCAGGCCGAAGGGATCCTTGTCGCCGCTCGGCTGCTGGCCCACGCCCCAGATGCCCACCAGCGTCTCGAGCTTGTCGGCGAGCGCGAGCGCGATGCTCACGTCGCCCACGGGAAGCCCGTCGCCGGAGAAGCGCGGCCAGTAGTGCTGCTCGATCGCGCGCACCACGCTCGGCTCCTCGCCATCGGCCTCGGCGTAGTACTTGCCCATGACGCCCTGGAGCTCCGGGAACTCGCCCACCATGAGCGTCACGAGGTCCGCCTTCGCGAGCAGCGCCGCGCGGTCGGCGTAGGGCCGGCCCTTCTCGCCGCGGGGCCGC
>DASUXK010000185.1:0-7554 GCA_036377935.1 Usitatibacter sp. | reverse complement strand
GGGCCACTATCCGCGCGCACTCGATGGCCTCACGCGCATCCTCTCGCTCGACATGCGCGTGGTCGATCCGGCGTGGATCGGCATGAAGCTTCGCAAGCTCCTCGATTACTCGGAGCCGCTCGGCGACTTCATGGCGTTCGTGCCCGGCGAGCGCCGCCAGCAGAACTGGCCCTCGACCGTCGCCTACCTCGCGCGCCTCGTGATCCACCGCTACGCGATGCTGGGCCTCCTGGATGAACGCGGCTATCCCACGCGCGAGATGGGCGTGCTCGAAGCGCCGCGCGAGGAGGACGAGCCCGCCGTGATGAAGGGCGCGCGCTGCACCGAGTGCGGCAACTTCACCGTCATCCGCAAGGACGGCTGCGATTTCTGCAGCGCGTGCGGATGGGTGGGGGCCTGCGGCTAGCGGTCGGCGGCCTCGCGCCGCCGCGCCAGCCGCTCCGCGGCGTGCACGGTGTTGCAGACGAGCATCGTCACCGTCATCGGGCCCACGCCGCCGGGCACCTTCGTGATGTAGGCGGCCTTCTTCGCGACGTTCTCGAAGTCGACGTCGCCCACCAGGCGCCCGTCGGGCAGGCGATTGATGCCCACGTCGATCACCGTCGCGCCGGTCTTCACCATCGGCGCGGTGATGAGGTCGGGCTTGCCCGCGGCGACGATGAGGATGTCGGCGAGGATCGTGAATTGCGCGAGGTCGCGGGTCTTCGCGTGGCAGATCGCCACCGTCGCCTCGCGCTGCATGAGCATCATCGCCATGGGCTTGCCGACGATGTTGCTCGCGCCCACGACCACCACGTTCTGGCCTTCGATCGGGATGTTCTCCGACTCGAGCATCCGCTGAACGCCGAACGGCGTGCACGGCGGAAAGACGGTGTCGCCGACGATGAGGCTGCCCACGTTGTAGAGGTGGAATCCGTCGACGTCCTTCTCGCGCGAGATCGTCTCGAGGATGCGGCGCAGGTGGAAGTGCGCGGGCAGCGGCAGCTGCACGAGGATGCCGTGGATCTTCGGGTCGGCGTTCAGGCGCTCGATCGCGGCGAGCACCTCCGCTTCGCCGGCGTCGCGCCCGAAGCGCAACACCTCGGAATGAAGCCCCGCTTCCGCGCAGGCCCGGATCTTGTTGCGCACGTACACCTGGGAGGCCGGATCGTCGCCCACGAGGACGACCGCGAGCCCCGGATGGATGCCCTGGTCGGCGAGGCGCTCGACGCGCCGGCGGTATTCGGCCCGGACGCCGCGCGCCAATGCGACGCCATCAATGACCTTCGCAGGCATTCGGGTCGGGAAGCCGGGCGGCGTCGAGCATGGCGCGCAGGGCCGGGAGCTTCACGCGGGGGCGCCCCTGGGCTCGCCCGAGCTCGATCTCGTGGCCGTCCAGCCGCAGCCAGTCCGCCCAGTCGGTGCAGTCGACGCCGCGATCGCGCAGGCGGTCGGTGATCTCGCGAGGGTCGCGGCCCTTGTACGACGACCGGGCCGCGAGATCCGCGAGCAGGTGGGAGACCGTTTGGGCCGAATCGCTCTTGTTGGTGCCGATGATCCCGGACGGGCCTCGCTTCGCCCAGCCGGTGACGTATTCCCCTTCGGCGATCCGGCCCGCCTCGTCCAGGACGCGGCCCTCGCGATGGGGGATGACCGACCGCGCCTCGTCGAACGCGACGCCGGCCAGCGGCAACGCCTTGTATCCGACCGATCGAAAGATCATCCCCACCTCGAGCGTCTCGCATTCGCCCGTCCCGCGCACCTGCCCGTCGGCGAGCGGCTCGTTGCGTTCGAGCACGACGCCCTCGACGCGGTTCCCGCCGAGGATGCGCACGGGGCTGCGCAGGAACCGGATATGGATCCTGCGCGGCTTGCCCCGCGAGGGCCGCTGCGACCATTCGCGCATCATCGCGACGTTCGCGGCGAGCTGCCGGTTCGAGGCGATCAGCCGCTCGTCCTCCCCGGTGAGCGAAACCTCCCCGGGACGAACGACGATGTCGACCTCGGGCAGCCCGTTGATGGTGCGCAGCTCTTCCGCCGTGAATTTCGCCTGCGCCACGCCGCGGCGCGCGATCAGGTGGGCGTCCGTGACGCGGCTCTCGCGGAACGCGCCGAGAACGCGGTCCGGCACGTCGGTGGCGGCGATCTCCTCCGGCGTGCGGACGAGCATGCGCGCGACGTCGAGCGCGACGTTGCCGGCGCCGACGACGGCGACGCTCGTCGTATCCAGCCGGAACGAGCGCTCCGCCGCATCGGGATGCCCGCTGTACCAATCGACGAAGTCCTTCGCGCCGTGGCTTCCCGGGAGGTCTTCGCCGGGAATGCCGAGCCTGCGCTCGCCCTGCGCGCCGGTCGCGTACACGACCGCGTCGTAATGCTCGAGCAGGTCCGCGCGATGCAGGTCCACGCCGAAGCGGACGTTGCCGATGAAGCGCACGCGCCTTTCGTCGTCGAACGCGGTGCGCAGCACCCGGGTCACCGATTTGATCTTCTGGTTGTCGGGCGCGACCCCGTAGCGCACGAGGCCGTACGGCGTCGGGAGCCGGTCGAACACGTCCACGCGGATGGCCGGGCCCGACGCGAGGAGCGCTTGCACGGCATAGAGCCCCGCCGGGCCCGCGCCGACCACCGCCACGCGGGCAGTGCCGGCTCCGGTGCCTCCGTCATTCATGGCGATCGCTACGAGGTGGTCTCGCGCTGCGGATACGACGCGACCAGCGGCGTGTCGACCCCGACGCGTCCGAGCGGGGCCGCGGCGCCGGGCGATCCCAGCGGCTCGGAGCGCCCGGGAAGCGTCCGGCTGAAGAACTCCGCGTTGTCCTGGAGATGGCGCTGCGACGGCTCGGGGAGGTCCTCCTCGAAGAAGATCGCCTCCTCGGGACACACGGGCACGCACGCGCCGCAATTGATGCACTCGTCGGGCTGGATGTAGAGCGCGCGGGCGCCTTCGTAGATGCAATCCACCGGGCACTCCTTGACGCAGTCCCGGTGGATGCAATCGACGCAGGCTTCGGTGATCACATACGTCATTGCGCGAACTACCGCTGCAGGATCGCGTGCACCGGCATGATCGAGTGGTACATCTCGCCGGCCCATTCGGGATTGGGATACTCCGGATCCAGCTTGAGCCCGGAAGTTTCGGACAGCATCGCGCCCACGATCTCCTGCGCCTCGACACGGCCCAGGTAGCGGCCGACGCAATAGCCCGGCCCGTAGCCGAAGGCGAAATGGGTGCTCTCCTGCTTGCGCTCCGCATCGAAGGCATGGGGGCATTCCCAGCGCTCGGCATCGCGGTTCGCGAGCGGCGTGATCAGGTAGATGTTGTCGCCGGCGCGCATCTTCTGCCCGCCGATTTCCACGTCCTGCCTGACCTGCCGCCGGATGGTCCGGAACGGCGTGAGGAACCGCAGGCCCTCCTCGACGAAGCCCGCGATGAGCGAAGGATCGCGGCGCAGCCGCGCCTGCAGCTCCTGGTCGCGGCAGAGCGTGTACAGCAGCCCCCGCGAGAGCGGCTTGGTCTCGTTGTCCAGGCTGCTCCACAGGGTGCTCAGGACGTCGCGCTCGTTCCAGTCGGGGAACACGGTCGCGCCCTTTTTCCAGATCGCGCTGATGAGGTCGTCGCGCGGGTTGTCGCGGCGCTCGCGGATGACCGGCAGCAGCACGGCGGCGATCCTTTCGATGGCGGCCTTTCCGTCCTGCGCGACCTTCGAGCTGAACGGGATGCCGTCGCGCGAATGCAGCTCCTCCTTCCATATGGCGCGGAACTTCATCTCCTCGATCAGGTTCGCGATCGTCGCCGTGTCCGTGATGTCGATGCCGAGGAAATCGGCGCCGATCGTGAACACCGCCGTGTCGGCGTAGTCCGCGGCGAGGTCGGCGCGGCCTTTCTTCACGAGGCGCGCGCTCAGGTCGCGCGCGATCTCGCGGGCCCGTGGGCGGACGTCCTCGGAGAACTTCTCGCCGGTGAGCTGCATGTGCACCGCGTGCATGCGCCGATGGTCGCGGCCCTCCATGACGAGCAGGTGCCGGCCCCAGAACTCGGCGGCGCCGTCGCGTTGCGGAATGTCGCGCCAGAAGTTGGCGGATTCCTCGAGGACCCGCGCGGATTCCGCATAGCCCGTCACGATCCAGGCCTTGCGCTCCTCGTTCCAGTAGACGCTGCGATCGCCGACCCACTGTTTGAAGGTCGCATCGACCTCGGTATCTATGGGGCAGCGTGCCTTCCGGGTGCCGACCATGTCGCTGGTTGCCATCTCGAAGCTCCTCCCGTCCGATAATCGGACACCATGTCCGATTGAATGAAAATACCGTACCAAGCGGCCGGCCCCGCGTCAACGACGCCCGGGCTCAGCCGAAATACGCCTTCTGCACCTCCTCGTTGCCGCGCAGGCTCTCCGTCGTCCCGCTCGCGACGACGCGCCCCTGCATCAGCACGTACCCGTAGTGCGCGATGGCGAGCGTCTGGTGCACGTTCTGCTCGACCAGGAGCACCGTCACGCCGCTCTCGTTGATGCGCTGGATGACGTTGAACGTCTCCTGCACGAAGAGCGGCGAGAGCCCGAGCGACGGCTCGTCGATGAGCAGCAGCTTCGGCGCCGACATGAGGCCGCGCCCGATCGACAGCATCGCCTGCTCGCCGCCGGACATCGTTCCGCCCAGCTGGCGCACGCGCTCGCGCAAGCGCGGGAAGATCTCGTAGACGCGGCCGAGCCGTTGCTGGATGGTCGCCTTGTCGCGCTCGCGGTACGCGCCGACGAGGAGGTTCTCCTCGACCGTGAGCTTCGGAAAGACCTTGCGGCCCTCCGGGATGCAGGCGATGCCGGCCTTGTTGATGAGGTGCGTCGGCAGCCGCGTGATGTCCTGCTCGCCCAGGCGGACGCTGCCCAGTCGCGGGCGCGTGAGGCCCAGGATCGAGCGGATCAGCGTGGACTTGCCGGAGCCGTTCGAGCCCAGGATGCACGTGATCTTGCCGGATTCGACGCTCAGCGACACGTCCGTCAGCACGTCCGCCTTGTCGTAGGCCGTGTAGATGCCGCGCAGCTGCAGTTGCGGGGACGAGGCGCTCATGACTTGCCCAGGTAGGCCTGCTGCACCTCGGGGTTGCGGGCGATCTCGGCGTACGTGCCCTCGCACAGCTTGCGGCCGTAGTTGAGGACGACGCACCGGTCGGTGATGCGCTCGATCACGCTCATTCCGTGCTCGATGATCACGATCGTGAGCTCCGGCATGCGCTTGCGGATCGTGAGGATGTCGTCCATCAATTCGTTCGTCTCCTCGTGCGTCATCCCGGCCGACGGCTCGTCGAGGAGCAGCAGCTTGGGACGGCTCACGAGCGCCCGGCACACTTCGATCCGGCGCCGGTCGATCATGCTGACGGAGCCGGCGGCTTCCATCAGGCGCGATCCGAGCGCCTTGTTGAAGATCGTGAGCAGCTCGCGCGCCTCCTCCCGGCAGGCCTCGTACTGGCGGCGCAGCGCCTTGCGGCGCACCACGTTGAACCACAACCCGTGGTTCAGGTTGCGGTGGTTGCCGATCATGATGTTGTCGAAGATCGTGAGCGGCAGGCACAGGCGCGATCGCTGGAACGTGCGTGCGATGCCCGCGCGGTAGACCGCCTGCGGCCTGCTGCGGCTGATGTCGTGCGATTCGAACTCGATGCGCCCGCCGCTCGCCCGGTAGACGCCGGTCACCACGTTGAAGAACGTGGTCTTGCCGGAGCCGTTCGGCCCGAGCAGGCCGAGGATCTCCCCCTTGCGGATGTCGAGGTGCAGGTCGTCCAGCGCGGTCAGGCCGCGAAAGCGCATGACGAGGTTGTGGCAGCTGAGCAGCGCGTCCATTCAGGTGCGCGCCGCGGGGAAGTAGCGCCGCAGGCGGCGCGGGAAGAGCCCGTCGGGCCGGAAGAGCAGCACCAGGATCACGGCCGCCGCGTACAGCAGGAACCGGTATTCCTGGATCGCCTGCAGCTTCTCCGGGAGGATCAGCACGAACGCCGCCGCCGGCAGGATGCCCCAGACGTTGCCGATGCCGCCCAGCATGATGATCGCGATGAGCACCAGCGAAGTCGAGAAGTCGAAGTCGGTGGGCGAGATGAAGCCGGTCATCATCGCGAAGACCGCCCCCGCCATCCCGATGAACACGTTGCCGATCACGAAGGCGCCGATCTTCAGGGCCTGCACGTTCAGCCCGAAGGTGGAGGCCGCCAGCTCGTCGATGCGCACCGCGTCGAAGTGCATGCCCACCCAGGAGCGCTCGAGGCGCCGGGTCACGACGTACACCGCGACGGCGAGGGCGAGCGCGACGAGCGCGTAGTTGAAGTAGAACGAGAGCGTCACGCCGCCGATCACGAGCCCCTGGTTCAGCGACCAGCCGAAGATCGTCATTCCCGGGACCATCAGCCCCTGCGGGCCGCCCAGCGTGTTGTTCACCTCGAGGAACGAGCGAAACATGATCCCGAACGCCACGGTGATCAGCGCCGCGTAGTGGCCGCGGGTGCGCAGCACGGGAAGCAGCAGCAGGGAGCCCATGAGCCCCGCGACGCCGCCTCCCGCGAGCACCACGAGCGGGTGCGGCAGCGGCGTGTGCGCGCCCAGCACCGCGGCCGTGTAGGCGCCCGCGCCGAAGAAGGCCGCCCCCGCGAAGTTCAACACCCCGCAATAGCCGAGCTGCACGGTGAGGCCCATGCAGGCGGTGCAATACAGCAGCACCGTCGAGACGATCAGGAGGGAGAAGTCCTCCTTCGCGAGCACCGCGATCACGCCCAGGCACGCGGCGACCGCCACGCCGTTCATGAGCCCTTCGTGGGAGGCGAACGCGTGCTCGAACCGCGCCGTGGCGCCGGTGCGCACCGCGACGACCAGCGCGATCGCCGCGACCACGCCGAGGGCGAGGAGCGCCCATTGGTCGTGGATGCGCAGCAGGATCGTCGCGAACACGGCGATGGCGACCACGCCGACGATCGCCGCGACGGGGCCGGGCGACTTGCCGGCGCCGGACGCCGGTGTGGACTCGCTCAAGGGCAGCTTGCCGGACGAGGGCATCGGATCAGACGCGCTCGGAGGAGGCTTCGCCGATCAGCCCCGTGGGCTTGATCACCATGAGCAGGATGATCACGCCGAACGCGAAGACGTCCTTGTAGGCGGTGAGCGACGGCGTCGCGACCACGACGATCGTCTGGAGCAGCGCGAAGAGGAACCCGCCCAGGATCGCGCCGTAGATGTTGCCTAGGCCGCCTACCACCGCGGCGCAGAACCCGATGATCCCGAGCATCAGGCCCGTGCCGAAGTTGATCTCGTTGTAGTACAGGCCGTTCATCACGCCGGCGAGCGCCGCCAGCGCGGATCCCAACGCGAAGGCGAGCAGCACGACCCATTCGAAGTTGATGCCCATGATCTTCGCCGTCTCGCCGTCCTGCGCGACGGCGCGGATCGCAAGCCCGGCGCGAGTGCGATTGATGAACAGGTTCACGAGCGCGATGACCGCGAGGCCGGTGACGATGAGGATGATGGTATCCAGCCGGACGATCAGGTGGCCCCAGTGATACGGGGTGTTCGGTAACACCGCGGGAAAGGATTGGGG
>DASUXK010000184.1:0-2434 GCA_036377935.1 Usitatibacter sp. | reverse complement strand
CGCGGGGAGCGGCTCATGCACGCGAAGACCGCGACCATCGACGGCGTGTGGTCCACGGTCGGGTCGACCAACCTCGACTACCGCAGCCTCGCCCACAACGACGAGCTCAACGTGGTGGTCCTCGGGCCCAAGTTCGCCTCGCACATGGAGGCCGCCTTCGCCGCCGACATCCGGCATTCGAAGGCCATCACCCTGGAAGCCTGGCGCGACCGGGGAATTTCCGCCCGCCTCAAGGAAGCCGCGGCCCGGATCTGGGCCTACCTGCTCTGATTGGCGTAAAAAGCCGTATGTGAGCGCTCGCTCACCCCTCCAGACGCTTGAAAATACGTCGGACGGCTCCTATTATTAGCACTCGTCGCGGGCGAGTGCCAAAGCCCGCCGTATTCGAAACCGGGTAGCAACCGTCCCTGCGTCGCAGTCCCGGGCGAAGGGATCCTGGGTGCTCCCCATCCAAAGCCAGTCAATCAGGAGCAATGCCATGAAACTGCGTCCGCTGCACGATCGCGTGATCATCAAGCGCCTCGAAGAGGAGCGCAAGACCGCGTCGGGGATCGTCATCCCCGACACCGCCGCCGAGAAACCCGACCAGGGCGAAGTGCTCGCCGTGGGCCCGGGCAAGCGCAACGACGACGGCAAGCTCACCCCGGTCGACCTCAAGGTCGGCGACAAAGTGCTCTTCGGCAAGTACTCGGGCACGACCGTGAAGGTCGAGGGTGACGAGCTGCTCGTGATGCGCGAAGAAGACATCATGGCCGTCGTGAACTGATCGGCCGAATCACGAACATCGAGAGGAACACACCATGGCAGCCAAAGACGTCAAATTCAAAGAGCACGCGCGCGTTCGCATGATCGCGGGCGTCAACATCCTGGCCGATGCGGTCAAGGTCACCCTGGGCCCGAAAGGCCGCAACGTCGTGCTGGAGCGCTCGTTCGGCGCTCCCACCGTCACCAAGGACGGCGTGTCGGTCGCGAAGGAGATCGAGCTCAAGGACAAGTTCGAGAACATGGGCGCGCAGCTCGTGAAGGAAGTCGCCTCCAAGACTTCCGATGTGGCCGGCGACGGCACCACGACCGCGACCGTCCTCGCGCAGGCCATCGTCACCGAGGGCATGAAGTACGTGGCCGCGGGCATGAACCCGATGGACCTGAAGCGCGGCATCGACAAGGCGGTGCACACCGCGGTCGACGAGCTGAAGAAGATCAGCAAGCCCTGCACCACCTCCAAGGAGATCGCCCAGGTCGGCTCCATCTCCGCCAACGCCGATCCGGACATCGGCAAGACCATCGCCGACGCGATGGACAAGGTGGGCAAGGAAGGCGTGATCACCGTCGAGGACGGCAAGGGCCTCGAGAACGAGCTCGACCTCGTCGAGGGCATGCAGTTCGACCGCGGCTACATCTCGCCGTACTTCATCAACAACCCGGACAAGCAGATCGCCGTGCTCGAGGATCCGTTCATCCTCCTGCATGACAAGAAGATCTCCAACATCCGCGACCTCCTGCCGGTGCTCGAGCAGATCGCGAAGGCCGGCCGGCCGCTGCTCATCGTCGCCGAGGACGTCGACGGCGAGGCGCTCGCCACCCTCGTGGTGAACAACCTGCGCGGCATCCTGAAGACCTGCGCCGTCAAGGCCCCGGGCTTCGGCGACCGCCGCAAGGCCATGCTCGAGGACATCGCCATCCTCACCGGCGGCACCGTGATCGCGGAAGAGCTCGGGCTCAAGCTCGAGAACACGCAGATCAAGGACCTCGGCCGCGCCAAGCGCGTCGAGATCGGCAAGGAAGAGACCACCGTCATCGACGGCGCCGGCAAGGAAGAGAGCATCAAGGCGCGCGTGGAATCGATCCGCAAGCAGATCGACGAGGCGACCAGCGACTACGACCGCGAGAAGCTCCAGGAGCGCGTGGCGAAGCTCGCCGGCGGCGTGGCGGTGATCAAGGTCGGCGCCGCGACGGAAGTCGAGATGAAGGAGAAGAAGGCCCGCGTCGAGGACGCGCTGCACGCGACCCGTGCGGCGGTGGAAGAAGGCATCGTCCCCGGCGGCGGCGTGGCCCTGCTGCGTGCCCGCGAGGCGGTCGCGAAGATCAAGACCGACAACGAGGACCAGAACGCCGGCGTGAAGATCGTGCTGCGCGCGCTGGAGCAGCCCCTGCGCGAGATCGCCCGCAACGCCGGCGAGGAGCCGAGCGTGGTGATCAACAAGGTGCTCGAGAGCAAGGGCAACAACGGCTACAACGCCCAGACGGGAGAGTACGGCGACATGGTCGCCATGGGCGTGCTCGATCCGACCAAGGTCACCCGCACCGCGCTGCAGAACGCGGCCTCCGTCGCCTCGCTGATCCTCACGACCGATGCCATGGTCGCGGAGCTGCCGAAGGACGACAAGGCGCCCGCGGGCATGCCCGGCGGCATGGGCGGCATGGGCGACATGGA
>DASUXK010000183.1:0-3218 GCA_036377935.1 Usitatibacter sp. | reverse complement strand
TGCGCTACGACCTGGTGGGCTTCCAGACCGCGCGCGACCGGCGCAACTTCGCCGCGTGCGTGGAGGCCCTCCTGCCCGGCACGCGCGTCGAGGGACGCGGCACCGTGGTGCGCGTGCGCTCGCCGCAAGGCACGGCGCACGTCGGCAGCTTCCCCATCAGCATCGACTACAACGCCTTCCTGCGCGCCTCGGCGACCGAGCCCGTGGCGGAGAAGGCGCAGGAGCTGCACCGCCTGCTGCCCAAGCGCAAGCTCGTGCTCGGCATCGACCGGCTCGACTACACCAAGGGCATCAGCCTGCGGCTGCGCGCTTTCCAGGACCTGCTGCAGCGCTACCCCGACATGCGCGGCAAGGTCTCGCTGCTCCAGGTCGTCGTGCCGAGCCGCGAGGACATCCCCGAGTACGACCGCATGAAGGCCGAGATCGAGCAGCTGGTCGGCCGCATCAACGGGCAGTTCGCGCGTCCCGGCGGGTGGGTCCCCGTTTGGTTCGAGTACCGCAGCCTCTCGCGCATCGAGCTCCTCGCGTATTACCGCGCGGCGGACATCGCGCTCATCACGCCGCTCAAGGACGGGATGAACCTCGTCGCGAAGGAGTACTGCGCCTGCAGCATCGAGGAGGATTGCGTGCTGATCCTCTCGGAGTTTGCAGGGGCGGCCGAGCAGTTGCGCACCGGCGCGCTGCTCGTGAACCCCTTCGACATCCAGGGCGTGGCGCAGGCCATCCGCGAGGCCCACGGCATGGAATACGGCGAGCGCATCGCGAGGATGCGTGCGATGCGCCGCTCGATCCGCCGCCACGACGTCTTCTGGTGGGTCGATTCCTTCCTCAAGGCGGCGATCGAGCGCGACCTGCGCGATTTCCCGCTGCCCGCCGAGCGGCCGGCCGAAGCCTTCTCCGATCAGCTTCCGATCTGAACGGGGCCGGGGCCCTCGCGCCGCGCGCGCAACCGCCGCAGCAAGCCGAGCAGGGCGCACGAAGCCGCGACGGCGCCTACCGCGATCGCGTTCACGGTGGCCGGGCGCTCATCGGTGTAGTCGAGGAGCCAAGGCGTGGCGGCGAGGACGCCGCCCACCACCAGCGCGATCCATTCCTCGACGAGGTCCGGGATGACGGGTGCGTCGGCGGCGGAGCTCACGAGCGCCGCGCCCGCGACGTAAGCGGCGACCACCGCCGGGTGGGTGAGCGTCGGAATTCCCAGGGCGAAGGGCGAGGCGAAGAGCCAGATCCCGCAAAGCAGGATCAGCTTGTCGTGCCAGGGACAGCCTTTCATGGCGCGCCTCGCGGAGGATGAACCTCACTGCATCATAGGTGTCGCAGCCGATCCGGAGTTGCGCGGGATCAAGCGCGGCCGCGCGCGCGGCGCATGCGCACGTGGGCCGCGATCGCCTCGCGCGCGTGGCGGCGGATGTTGCCGCCGTTCTCGTGCACGATCCACAGGCGCACCAGCCCGTTCATGAACATGATGGTCTCGAGGGCCGCGATGGGCGGCGCGATCCCGGGCGCGAGCTGGCCCGCGGCCTGCGCCTCGCGGTATGCGCCCTCGAGCGCCTTCGCCAGCCGGTCGAGGTTGCGCACCCCGGCCGCGAGCTCCCCGGCGAGCTCGCCCACGTACTCGCAGCGCAGCTGCATCACGGTGAGCGCGCGGCGCTTGCGGCGGTCATTCTCCAGCCCGTCGACGATGGACAGCAGGAAGCGCTCGATGCGCTCGAGCGCGGTGGAATCGGGCTGGCGCAGGAGCGCGGTGTCGGCCTGGTCGAGGAGGGGAAGCGAGACGCGCTCGCGGATGGCGCGCAGGATGTCGCGCTTGCCCGCGAAGTGATGGTAGACCGCGCCGCGCGTGACGCCCGCCTCGCGAGCGATCTGCTCGACGGTGGCGCTCGTGATCCCGTAGCGGTCGAAGCACGCCAACGCGCCCTCGAGGATGGCCTCGCGGGTGCGTGCCGCCTCTTCCTTGGTCCTGCGCATCGGCGCTCCAGTTAGATACACAGCAGAACGTATATAATAGCCCGCTTCCTCCGCCCCCGACCGACGGCCCTTCCATGACAGTGCGAATCCGCGACGCCCTCCTTTGCATCGCCGCCCTCACGCTCCTCGCGACCGGTTGCTCCCGCAAGGAGGAGGCGCCGGCGGGAGGGGGCGGCGCCGCGGGCGGGGCGCCGCAGGCGCTGCCGGTGAGCGTGGTCGAGGTGCGCACGCAGAAGGTGCCGGTCTCGCTGGAGGCGGTCGGGCAGGCCGCGGGCTCGCGCGAGGTGCAGATCCGCTCGCGCGTCACGGGCATCATCGAGAAGCGCGAGTACGACGAGGGCGCGCCGGTCAAGGCCGGCGCGGTGCTCTTCACCATCGAGCGCGCGCCCTACGAGCTCGCCGTGGAGCAGGCGAAGGCGGCGCTGCAGCAGGATGTGGTGAAGAAGCAGCTCGCGGAAGTCGATGCGAAGCGCCTGGCGCCCCTCGCGAAGGAGAAGGCGATCTCCGAGCGCGAGCTCGACCAGGCGCTCGCCACGGAGAAGACCGCGGAGGCCGCCATCGCCGCGGACCAGGCGAAGCTCAAGCAGGCGCAGCTCGACCTCTCGTACACGAAGGTGACGGCGCCGATCTCCGGCATCACCGGCCGCGCGCTGCAGTCGGAGGGCGCGCTCGTCGTCGCCAACACCGATTCCGCGCTCCTCACGACGCTCACGCAGGCCGATCCCATCTGGGTGCTCTTCCCGCTCGCCGAGAGCGACTACAAGCGCGTGCGCGGCGCCGAGCGCACCGCGCGCGTGCAGATCGTGGACGAGAACGGCAAGGTGATGGCCGACAACGGCAAGCTCAACTTCGCGAGCACCACCGTGGATCCGAAGACCGGCGCCGTGCAGCTGCGCGCCGAGTTTCCCAACCACCGCACGCGCTGGCTCCCCGGCCAGTTCGCGCGCGTGCGCATCCTCGCCGGCGAGCAGGAGGCGATGCGCGTGCCGCAGGCCGCCGTCCTGCAGACGGAGCAGGCGAAGATGGTGATGACCGTGGGCCCCGACAACAAGGTGGTGCCGAAGCCCGTCGAGACCGCGAACTGGGTGGGCGGCGACGTCATCGTCACCGGCGGGCTCGCGGAAGGCGATCGCGTCATCGTCGACAACCTCGTGAAGGTGCGCCCCGGCGCGCCCGTCGCGCCGCACCCCGCCGGGCAGCCGCCCGCGCAGGCCGCGCCCGGCGCGCCCGCCGCCGCCCCCGCGAAGCCC
>DASUXK010000182.1:0-4164 GCA_036377935.1 Usitatibacter sp. | reverse complement strand
CGCGCCTCGCTACAATCGAAAACATGTTGCGCGCCCTCCTTTCCCGGCTACGCGGACCGGCCGTGCCCATCCTCACCTGGCATGGGATGCACGTCGCGGGCGCCGATTACGGGGAAAACGATCATGCGGCCTTCGCCGCCGACCTCGAGACGCTGCATCGCGCCGGGCTGAGCGTAGTGCCTCTCCACGCCATCGTGGAGGCATTGCGGAGCGAACGCCTCGACGAGCTCGCCGGCTGCGTCGGCCTGTCCATGGACGACGGCTCCGACTTCGATTTCCACGACCTGCCCCATCCGCTGCACGGTGCGCAACGCTCGATGCTGCGCATCCTCGAGGATTTCCGCGCCAGGCACGGCGCAGCGGCGCAGCCTCGCCTGCACGCGACGTCGTTCGCGATCGTCGATCCCGCCGCTCGCGCCCAGCTCGACCGCACGTGCATGATCGGCTGCGGCTGGTGGAACGACGGCTGGTGGCGCGCCGCCGAGGCGACCGGGCTGCTCGCCGTCGAGAGCCACGGCCTCGACCACAACCACGAGACGCTCGCGCGGCGCGCGACGCGGGCGCCCGCCGGCACCTTCGGCATCGAGGATGCGGAGGAGGCGCGCGTCGAAGTCGGCGAAGCGGCGCGAGCCCTGCGCGAGCTGCGCGGCCGCGACGGCCCCGTGCTCTTCGCCTATCCGTACGGCGATGCCGCGCCCTTCCTCGCGCGCGAGTGGCTGCCCGCGAACGGCGATGCGCTCGGAATCCCCGCGGCGTTCGCCACCGGCGGGCGGCCCGTGACGAAGGCAAGCGCGCGCTGGGAGCTGCCGCGATACGTTTTCCGCGAGCATTGGCGCAGCGAGTCCGACCTCCTCGCGTTGCTGCGCGATGCGGGAGCGCTCGCGCGGCGCGGCCGGGCCCGCGTCGCGCCCGCGCCCGCGCCAGGCCCGGAGACGCCGGTCGCGCAGCGCGCATGGCGCGACCATCTCGCGACCTGGGAAGTGAACGATGCGCGCGCGCTGGCGGGCGGCCTCTTCCGGCGGTGCTTCGGGCACCCGATCCCGGACTACCCGCGCCACTTCGTGCTCGTCTATTCGCCGCCGAGCGGCGAGGAGGACACGACGCCGCGCGTGGTCGCCTACGTCCACCAGCTCGCCCACGAGGAGCTCTACCTGTGCGGCGGCATGTGCGTGGACGAAAGCGCCTACCGGCGGATGCCGAAGTGGCTCTTCCGCCAGGTGCGCGAGGAGGGCGGGCTCGCGACGATCGTCACGCGCGACAGCATGGGCATGCTCGGGGAGAGCCCCGCCTCCTTCGGGCACGTCGGCGAGCCGCGCGCGCGCGCCGCGGACCTGCGCACGGGCTTCGTCGACACGGGGCGCGAGCACCTGATGGTCTACTGGCGCCGCGAGCTCGCGCCGGCCGAGCGCGAGCGCTGCATCGAGCGCATCGCCGCGCTCGGCCCGTTCTGAGCGGCCGAAAAAAAAAGGGCGCCGGATCGGCGCCCTCAACTGTCTGCCCCAACTGCCGTGCCGCGCGGCGCGCGGCACCCCAATGCGACACGCGGCGCGCGCGGGAAGTTCCCGCTAACGGTCGTCGCGGTCCGTGCGCTTCACGGAGGGGATGGTGACTCCGGGGATGGCGCGGATGTCCGCCATCACGGTGCGCGCCGCCGTTTCCCCCGCGAGCCCCGGGATTTCCACGACGAAGATGCCGTTCTTCTCGTCCACGAGCCGTGCCGGATATCCGGCCGCGCGCAACCGGCTGCGCAAGGCGAGCGCCGCATCGCGCCGCTCGAACTTGCTCGCGATCACGCGCCAGTCGCCCTGCATGCTCGCGGCCGGGCCGTCGGCGGCGATCTCCGTCTCGCGCGACCAGATCTCGACCTGGGCCGCATCCACGTGCGCGAGGGCGGGCTCCCCGTCGCGCGGCTTCTGGTAGAAGTCGAGCGGCGTGTCGAGCGTCACCGGCTCGCGCCCCTCGGCGGCGACCTGCACGCGCCCCTCGAGGAGGCACACGAGGTCGCGCTCGCCCGTGGACTTGCCCCACACGTCGGTGCCGCGGATGCCCGCCGTGATGCTGTTCACCTTGATCGTCACGTCCCGGCGCTGGCGCTTCGCGATGGCCTGCGTGGTGAAGCGGAACGCGCCCGCGATCACCTGCAGCGCCGCGCGGAACACGCTCTTGTGCTCGACGCGCTCGATGCGGAAGCGCGCGTTCTCGCCCAGCTTCACCGTGCTCCCCTCGCCGAGCCGCAGCACCGCCCGCGCGTTCGCCCCGGTGTGCACGCCGTCATTCGAGCGCAACTCCGTGCCGGGCACCAGGGGAACGCGGTACCCGCCGCGCTCGAGCCACGCCGGATACTGCACCGCCTCCACGCGCATCGGCTGCGCGGCGGCGGCCATGCCGAGCGTGGCGACGAGCGCCGCGACGCACATTGCCATCGTCTTCATGCGGCCTCCTCCCTTCGCGCGCACGATGCTCCAGACCGCGCGGCAAATCAAGGGCTTGCGCACCGCGCTGCTATAATTTCGGTTTCCCCCGGCGGCATCGCGCCGCCCCATCCCGCTCATCCGAATGAACTCGCAATACCAGCCGAAGGCGATCGAGCCCGAAGTGCAGCAGGAATGGGCCGCCACGCGCGCCTTCGTCGCGCCCGATTCGTCGCCGAAGCCCAAGTACTACTGCGTCTCGATGCTGCCGTACCCCTCGGGAAAGCTGCACATGGGGCACGTGCGCAACTACACCATCAACGACGCGCTGTACCACTACCTGCGCATGAAGGGATTCAACGTCCTCATGCCGATGGGCTGGGACGCGTTCGGCCTGCCCGCGGAGAACGCCGCGATGGCCAAC
Source organism: Usitatibacter sp. (assembly GCA_036377935.1). GTDB lineage: Bacteria > Pseudomonadota > Gammaproteobacteria > Burkholderiales > Usitatibacteraceae > Usitatibacter. The sequence goes on along the minus strand of DASUXK010000182.1, from coordinate 1,329 downwards.
GGCGTGGCGCCCGCGAAATGGACGCGCGAGAACATCGCCTACATGAAGGGTCAGTGCCAGGCGATGGGCTGGGCGATCGACTGGACGCGCGAGGTCGCCACCTGCGACCCCCGCTACTACAAGTGGAACCAGTGGTTCTTCCTGCGCCTTTGGGAGAAGGGCGTCGTCTACAGGAAGACCGGCGTCGTGAACTGGGATCCGGTGGACCAGACGGTGCTCGCCAACGAGCAGGTGATCGACGGGCGCGGCTGGCGCACCGGGGCGCCCGTCGAGAAGCGCGAGATCCCGATGTGGTACATGCGGATCACGCAGTACGCGGACGAGCTGCTCGATTCCCTCGACGGCCTGGGCTGGCCCGAGCAGGTGAAGCAGATGCAGCGCAACTGGATCGGGCGCAGCTACGGGGTGGAGTTCGTGCTGCCGTACGCGCCGGAGACGGCCGCGCGCATGCGCGGGGCCCCGCTCCAGCGGGCCGATTCCGGGAACCCGAAAACGGGCCTCAAGGTCTTCACCACCCGCGCCGACACGATCATGGGCATCACCTTCGCGGCGGTGGCGGCGGAGCATCCGCTCGCGACCGAGGCGGCGAAGGACAACGAGAAGCTGGCGGCCTTCATCGAGGAGTGCAAGCGCGGCGGCGTGCAGGAGGCCGAGCTCGCGACGATGGAGAAGAAGGGGATGCCGACGGGCCTCTTCGTGCTCCATCCGGTCACCGGCGAGAAGGTCGAGGTGTGGGTCGGCAACTACGTGCTCATGGCCTACGGCGAGGGCGCGGTGATGGCGGTCCCGGGCCACGACGAACGCGACTTCGCCTTCGCGAAGAGGTACGGCCTGGAGATCCGCCAGGTGATCGACGTCGACGGCCGCCCCTACTCCACCGACGAATGGCAGCCGTGGTACGCGGACCATGGCCGCAACGTGGATTCCGGGCGCGCCTTTCCCGAGCTCGACGGCCAGGACTACGCGGGCGCCATCGACGCCGTGGTGGCGAAGCTGCAGTCGCTCGGCATCGAGGCCGCGAAGCGCGTGCAGTACCGCCTGCGCGACTGGGGCATCTCGCGCCAGCGCTACTGGGGGACGCCGATCCCCATCATCCAGTGCGCGAAGTGCGGCGACGTGGGCGTGCCCGACGCGGACCTGCCCGTCGTTCTCCCCGAGGGCCTCGTGCCCGACGGCAGCGGCAGCCCGCTCGCGAAGTCGCCGGCGTTCTACGAGACGAAGTGCCCGAAGTGCGGCGGCGACGCGAAGCGCGACACCGACACCATGGACACCTTCGTCGACTCGTCCTGGTACTACATGCGCTACACCTGCCCGGACGCGCCCGCGATG
>DASUXK010000181.1:0-6866 GCA_036377935.1 Usitatibacter sp. | reverse complement strand
TTGAGCAACGCTTCGTTGCCCGCGAGGTCTCCGTTGAGCTTCCAGTTGCCGACGACGACTTTCGAGCGCATCCCGACCCTCAGAGCCTGTCGATTTTACCGCGTTGCAGCATGCGCTGCAACGCGCCGCATCGGACGGGCTCAGGCGACGGCGCGCTCTCCGGCTTGCCGCACGGCGGCGGCGATGGATTCGGCGAGCGCCTGGACGTGCGCGCGGTCCTCGCCCTCGACCATCACGCGGACGACGGGCTCGGTGCCGGACGGGCGCAGCAGGACGCGCCCGCGGCCGGCGAGGTCGGCCTCGGCGCGGGCCGCGGCCTCGCGCACGACGGGGGCCTGCAGGTCCGGCGTGCCGCGCAGGCGCACGTTGACCAGCACCTGCGGCAGCAGGACGAGGTCGGCGGTGAGCTCGGCGAGGCTCGATCCGCCCGAGACGACGGCGGCGAGGACCTGCAGCGCCGAGATGATGCCGTCGCCCGTCGAATGGCAATCGAGGCAGAGGATGTGGCCCGAGTTCTCGCCGCCGCATTCCCAGCCGCGCTCGAGCAGGCTCTCGAGCACGTAGCGGTCGCCGACCTTCGCGCGCGCGAAGTCGATGCCCATCTGCGCGAGGCGGCGCTCGAGGGCGAAGTTGGTCATGAGCGTGCCGGCCACGCCGCCGCGCAGGCGCCCGGCGCGGTGCCGGTCCTTCACGATGGCATACAGGAGCTGGTCGCCGTCGAAGAGGCGCCCGTCGCGGTCGGCCATGGCGAGCCGGTCGCCGTCGCCGTCGAAGGCGATGCCGAAGTCGGCGCCGTGCTCGCGCACCGCCCGCGCCATCGCCTGCGGGGCCGTCGCGCCGCACGCCTCGTTGATGTTGATGCCGTTGGGGGCGCTCCCGACCGCGATCACTTCCGCGCCCAGCTCCTGGAAGACGCGCACGCCGAGGCGGTAATTCGCGCCGTGCGCGCAATCGACCACGAGCTTGAGGCCGCGCAGGGAGCGGTTCTTCGGGAACGTGCCCTTGCAGAACTCGAGGTAGCGGCCCTCGGCGTCGAGCACGCGCTCGGCCTTGCCCAGCTCGGCCGACGGGGGCACCGTGAGCGGCGCATCGAGCAGCGCCTCGATGTCGCTCTCGATCGCGTCGGGCAGCTTCATCCCCTCGGCGGAGAAGAACTTGATGCCGTTGTCCTCGAAGGGATTGTGCGAGGCCGAGATCATCACGCCCGCGGAAAGGCGCAGCGCGCGCGTGAGGAACGCCACGGCCGGCGTGGGCATCGGGCCCGCGAGGAACGTGTCGACGCCCGCGGCGGAGAACCCCGACTCGAGCGCCGATTCGAGCATGTAGCCGGAGATGCGCGTGTCCTTGCCGATGAGGACCGCGGGCCGGTCGCGATGCGGGGGCGCCACATCGGCGCGCGAGAGCACCTTGCCCGCGCAATAGCCGAGCTTCAGGACGAAATCGGGCGTGATGGGCGGCTCGCCCACGCGCCCGCGCACGCCGTCGGTGCCGAAGTACTTCCTGCTCATCGCAACGCCTGCCAGACCTTCATCACGTCGACCGTCTCCTTCACGTCGTGCACGCGCAGGATGCGCGCCCCATTCTGCGCCGCGAGCAGCGCCGCGGCAACGCTCGCGGCCGTGCGCTCCGCGATGCCGCGCCCGGCGATGTCGCCCAGCATGCGCTTGCGCGACACGCCCACGAGGAGCGGGTAACCCGCCGCCGCGAGCGCCGGGATCGCGCGGAAGAGCGCGACGTTGTGCTCGAGCGTCTTGCCGAAGCCGAAGCCGGGATCCAGCGCGATCCGCGAGCGCGCGATGCCGGCCGACTCCAGCTCCCTCGCGCGGGCGCGAAGGAAGCCGCCCACTTCCGCCGCGACGTCGTCGTAGCGCGGGCTCTCCTGCATCGTGCGGGGCGTGCCCTGCATGTGCATGACGACCAGCCCCACGTCCGCGCCGCGCACCGCTTCCACCGCGCCGGGCTCGCCGAACGCGTTCACGTCGTTCACCACCGCGCAGCCCGCGTCGATCGCCGAGCGCATCACCCCGGGCTTCATCGTGTCGGCCGACACCGGCACGCCTTCGCGAGCCAGAGCTTCAATGACCGGCAGGACGCGCCGCAGTTCCTCTTCCTCGGTCACCGGGGCGGCGCCGGGGCGCGTCGACTCGCCGCCCACGTCGACCAGGTCGGCGCCCTCGGCCGCGAGCGCGAGCCCGTGCTCGATCGCCCGCTTCGGGTCGCGGAAGCGCCCGCCGTCGGAGAAGGAATCGTCGGTGACGTTGACGATGCCCATCACGAGCGGGCGGTCCGAGGCCCAAGAAAAAGGGCTGGCTCGTCGCCAGCCCTGGATTCGCGCCATGGCGCCTCGCGCTATGCGCCTTCGGCCGAGGGCTTCGGCTCGACGCCGCGGCTGCCGCCGCCTTCGGCGGGCGGTGCGGCGGGCTTCGTCGCGACCGGCTTGGGCGGGCGCGGCGGGCGGCCCGACATGATGTCGTCGATCTGGTTGGCGTCGATGGTCTCCCACTCGAGCAGCGCCTTGGCCATCATCTCCACCTTGTCGCGGTTCTCGTCGAGCAGGCGCCGGGCGAGCGAATACTGCCCGTCGATGATCGCGCGCACCTCCTGGTCCACCGCCTTCATGGTGTCCTCGGACATGTTCTGGTGCTGCGTGACGGTGCGGCCGAGGAACACCTCGCCCTCGTTCTCGCCGTAGACCATCGGCCCCAGCTTGTCCGACATGCCCCACTCGGTGACCATGCGCCGCGCCATGTCGGTCGCGCGCTTGAAGTCGTTCGAGGCGCCCGTGGTCATCTGGTTCATGAAGAGCTCCTCCGCGACGCGGCCGCCGAAGAGCACGGCGATCGTGTTGAGGAGGTGGTCGCGGTTGTAGCTGTAGCGGTCCTCCACCGGGAGCTGCATCGTCACGCCCAGCGCGCGGCCGCGCGGGATGATCGTCACCTTGTGCACCGGATCGGTCTTGGGCAGCAGGCGCGCGACGATGGCGTGGCCCGACTCGTGGTACGCCGTGTTCTTGCGCTCCTCCTCGGGCATCACCATGGACCTGCGTTCGGCGCCCATGATGACCTTGTCCTTGGCGCGCTCGAAGTCGTCCATGTCCACGAGCCGCTTGCTCGAACGCGCGGCGAAGAGCGCCGCCTCGTTCACGAGGTTGGCGAGGTCCGCGCCGGAGAAGCCGGGGGTGCCGCGCGCGATGATCGAGGCATCGACGTCGGGCGCGATGGGGACCTTCCTCATGTGCACGAGGAGGATCTGCTCGCGGCCGCGGATGTCCGGCAGCGGGACCACCACCTGGCGGTCGAAGCGGCCGGGGCGAAGCAGCGCCGGGTCGAGCACGTCGGGCCGGTTGGTCGCGGCGATCACGATCACGCCGGAGGTCCCCTCGAAGCCGTCCATCTCGACGAGGAGCTGGTTCAGCGTCTGCTCGCGCTCGTCGTTGCCGCCGCCCAGGCCCGCGCCGCGCTGGCGGCCGACCGCGTCGATCTCGTCGATGAACACGATGCAGGGCGCGTTCTTCTTCGCCTGCTCGAACATGTCGCGCACGCGCGCCGCGCCCACGCCCACGAACATCTCGACGAAGTCGGAGCCCGAGATCGAGAAGAACGGCACCTTCGCCTCGCCGGCGATGGCGCGCGCCAGCAGCGTCTTGCCCGTGCCGGGCGAGCCCACCATCAGCACGCCGCGCGGGATGCGCCCGCCCAGCTTCTGGAACTTGGACGGATCGCGCAGGAAGTCGACCAGCTCGCCGACCTCCTCCTTGGCCTCGTCGACGCCCGCGACATCCGCGAACGTCACCTGGTTCTGGTTCTCGTCGAGCATGCGCGCGCGCGACTTGCCGAACGAGAACGCGCCGCCGCGCCCGCCGCCCTGCATCTGGCGCATGAAGAAGATCCACACGCCGATCAGCAGCAGCATCGGGAACCACGACACGAAGATGTTCATGAGGAGCGAGGGCTCCTCCTCGGGCTTGGCCTCGACGGTGACGCCGTCCTTCATGAGGTCGCTCACCATCCACGGGTCCTGGATGCCCGGCGTGTTGACCACGTAGGTCTTGCCGTCGCGCGTGGTGGCGCGCACGGTCTTCATGCTCTCGATCTTGGCCTTCGCGATGTGGCCCTGCTTCGCCTCCTCCATGAAGGTCGAGTAGTCCATCGTGTTCTGGCTCGAAGCACGATTGCCGACCTGCATGAACACCATGGTCAGGATGACTCCGATGACGAGCCAGACCATGATGGTCCGAATGGTGTTGTTCACTGAACGATTTCCTTCCGCGGAAAATAACGCTAAAAAATCAGAGGGATGAGGCTGGGTCCCTCAGAGCACATCGGGCCTTCGGGGGGGAATTCAAGCCCCCTCGGCAGAGGAATTCGCGTCCTGCCGGAGCCCGCGCGCGAGCAGGTACTGCTCGGCGCTCTCGTCACGCGATGCGGCGGGCTTGCGGACGACCACTTTCCGGAACGCGGCGCGCAGCGACTTCAGGTAATCATCATACCCCGCCCCCTGGAAGAGTTTGACCAGCAGCACCCCTTCCCGTTTCAGGTGCAACGCCGCGAAATCGCGCGCGGCCTCGGCGAGCGTCATGGCGCGCGCCTGGTCCGAGATCGCGATGCCCGAGAGGTTGGGCGCCATGTCGGAGAGGACCACGTCGGGCTTGCGCCCGCCGAGCGCCTGCTCGAGCGCCGCGAGCCCCTTGCGCGCGGTGAAGTCGCCCTGGACGAAGTCCACCCCCGGCAACGGCTCCATCTCGAGCAGGTCGATCGCCACGACCCTGCCCGTCGGGCCCACGCGCTTGGCCGCGACCTGCGACCAGCCGCCGGGCGCGGCCCCCAGGTCCACGACCGTCATGCCGCGGGCGAGCACCTTGTCGCGCTCGTCGATCTCGGTGAGCTTGTACGCGGAGCGCGAGCGGTAGCCCTCGCGCCTCGAGCGCTGCACGTAGGGGTCGTTCACGTGCCGCTTCAGCCACTGGCGGCTCGAATGGGAGCGCTTCACGGCCGCCTTCCCGCGCACGTTCCCGATTTTCGAGCCCGGGCGCGGGTTCGGCCCCCGGGCGCGCTATCATCGGACGCAAAAAAAACGCCCTCCGCGCCCGGCGTCGGGCGCGATCGGGATTCCGGCATCGGGGATGGAATGAACATCGGCTTCATGCGCAAGGTGGATTACTTCGCCGGCGTGCCGCTTTGCTTCCTGGCGACGTTGTACACGTGGGTGGCGGACCGGCTGGGTTCGCGCGCGGGCGGCGCGCCGCGCAAGGCGCTCTTCATCGAGCTCTCGGAGATGGGAAGCGCGATCCTCGCCGATCCCGCCATGCGCAAGATGCGCGAGGCCGGCGGCGCGGAGCTGCACTTCGCGATCTTCGCCGCCAACGCCGCGAGCCTGCGCCTGCTCGGCACCGTGCCCGACGCGAACGTCTTCACCATCCGCCACGGGCATTTTCTCACGCTCGCGTGGGACAGCCTGCGCTTCCTCGCCTGGTGCCGGCGCCGCCGCATCGACACCGTGATCGACCTCGAGCTCTTCTCGCGCTACAGCGCGCTGCTCACGGGGCTGTCGGGCGCCGCGCGGCGCGTGGGCTTCCACGCCTTCCACAACGAGGGCCTTTACCGCGGCGCGATGCTCACGCGGCGCGTCTGGTACAACGCGCACCACCACATCGCGAAGAACTTCGTGGCGCTCGTGAACGCGGCGCTCGCCGTGGAACCGGAGCTGCCTTACTCGAAGACGCGGGTCGAGGACGGCGAGATCCGCCTCGCCCAGGCCCCCGCCGACCCGGCCGCCGAGGAGCGCATGCGCGCCCGCGTGCGCGAGCGATTTCCCGCCTACGACCCGGCGGTGCACCGCATCGTGGTCGTGAACCCCAACGCGAGCGACCTGCTGCCGCAGCGGCGCTGGATGCCGGAGCGCTTCGTGGAGGTGATGCGCGCGCTCCTCGCGGGCGACCCGCGGCTGGTCGTGGTCATCACCGGCTCGCCCTCGGAGCGCGACGGCGCCGAGGCGCTGCGCGCGCAGGTGGGCGATGCACGCTGCCTCGACTTCGCGGGCGTGCACGCGCTCGAGGAGCTGCCGGCGCTCTACCGCATCTCGGAAGTCCTGCTCACCAACGACTCCGGCGCGGGCCACTTCTCGGCCGTCACCGGCGTGCGCGCGTTCGTGCTCTTCGGCCCCGAGACGCCCGCGCTCTACGGCTCGCTCGGCAACGCGACGGCGATCTACGCCGGCCTCGCCTGCTCGCCGTGCGTGAGCGCCGCCAACCATCGCCGCACGCCGTGCACGGACAACGTGTGCCTGAAGGCGATCCCGGCGCAGGCGGTGCTCGCGAAGCTTCGCGAAGCGCTCGCCGAAGCGAAGGCGCCGTGACGGACGCCCGCGCCTCGCGCGGCGGCCCGCTCGCGATCGCGGCGGCCGGCGCCGCGGCGATCGTCGTGGACGCGCTCGTCTTCCGCGCGATGCATCCCCCCGCGGCGGCGGCGGGCGGCGCGCTCTTCGCGGCGGGGCTCGCCTCGGCGGCCGCGCTGGCGGCCGTCCTCGCCGCGCTCGACTCGCGCCTGCGCGCCGTCGCGCCCGCGCGCCTCGCGACCGCCGCGCTCGGTGCGGTGCTGGTGCTCTTCCTGCGCGGCGGGCTCTTCGCCTCGCTGGTCGACGTGTTCCACGCGGGAACCGGCACGGCGCACGCGGTGGCGGCGATCGGCACGGCCGCGGCGCTCGTGGCGGGCGCGCTGTGGCTGCGCGAGCCGGCCGCCGACGAGGGCGTCCGCTGGGACCGCTTCTGCGCCGCCGCCATCGCCTGCGCGGTGCTCCTGCGCCTGCTCTACCTCGGCGTGCCCGAGCTCATCTTCGAGGAAGCCTATTACTGGAACTACGCGCAGCAC
>DASUXK010000180.1:0-4762 GCA_036377935.1 Usitatibacter sp. | reverse complement strand
TCAGACAGTGGCGGGGACAGCACGTCATCGCTTCGCGTTGCACCCGGCTCAGGCTTCCGGTACCGATCCGATCGTCAAGACGGCGAGGTACGCGCCTGCTACCGGGCGGTTCACCGTGCCGGCGGCGCAGGTGATGACCATCGGCCTGCAGGTGGGGATCTGAGTTCCGCGGGCATGAAAAAGCCCGCCTCGCGGGCGGGCTTCGATGCGCGATCGCGGAAGCTCAGTCGTTGTCCTTGTCCGCGTTCTTGATGTCTTCCTTGGCGTCGCCGTAGTTCTTCTGCACCTTGCCGGCGGCTTCCTTGCCGAGGCCCTTGGCCTGCTGGCTCGCATTGTCCGTGGCCTCGCCGACGTTCTTCTGGATCTTGCCTTCGACTTCCTTGGCGGCGCCCTTCACCTGGTCCTTGTTCATGCTCGATCTCCTGGCTGTGGAAGAAAAGCGGCCGGAGGAGGAATGCCATTCCGGCCGCACTCCCAGTAGGACTCCGGCGCGGGGAGGGCGGTTCAGGCGATCCGCCGGGGCGCGCGTGTCCATGCGGACCATCGGCGCGGGGCGGGGAGATTCCTACAAGCCCCTGATCCGAATGGACTCTCATTGCGCCTGTCATTTTGCAGCTACGCGCTCGTCGGTTAAAATCGACACCATCGTAGGACTTGCAGGAAACTGGTGTCGTGAAATCCCGATGGGCCTTTTCGTTGTGCCTCGCCCTCGCCGCGTACGTCTTCGCGGCGCGGCCGGCGTTCGCCGACATCTACATGTTCAAGGACGAGCGCGGGGTGGTGCACTTCACCAACATCGCCGGGCTCGATCCGCGCTACAAGCTGCTGCGCAAGGAAGGCTCCAGCCCCGTGCCCGGCTCGCACAACGCGGCGCGCGTGTACATGCCGAGCGCGGACGATATCGCCCGCTACGCCAACATCGTCGACACGGCCTCGCGCGCGTACGGCGTGGACAAGGCGCTGGTGCACGCGGTGATCTCGGCGGAATCGGGATACAACGCCACGGCCGTCTCGCGCACCGGCGCGCGCGGCCTCATGCAGCTCATGCCGGAGACGGCGCGGCGCTACGGCGTGCGCAACTCGATGGATCCGGTGCAGAACATCTACGGCGGCGTGAAGTACCTGCGCGACCTGCTCACCATGTTCAAGGGAGACCTGCGGCTCGCGATCGCGGCGTACAACGCGGGCGAGAACGCGGTGATCCGCTACGGGCGCGTGCCGCCGTACGCGGAGACCCTCGGCTACGTGCCGAAAGTGCTCGAGTTCTACCGCAAGTTCCAGGCCCGCGAGGGTTAGCCTCGCACGATCAATTGGGCACAGTTTCGGGCCGCAAGGCCGGGGGCTGTGCCCGCTGTTTTTGTTTCAGGCGGGAATGTCGGGGACCAGCTGCCGCTGCAGCATGAAGATCTGATCCTTGAGCATCAGCTTGCGCTTCTTCAGGCGCTTCAACTGCAGCTCGTCGTGCAGCGGATTCAGCTCCAGCGCCTCGATGGCGCGGTCGAGGTCGCGATGCTCGAGGTTGAGCTCGCTGATGCGCCGCTTGATTTCGTCGGCGTTCTCCATCGTCGCGGTGGCCATCGGGGATCCTCGGGGGGTGTCAAAACCATACTCCGCGCCGAAGCCTTTGGCTAGAGCCGATGCCCGCCGCCGCCCCTTGCGCAAGCCGGGCCGATGCGATCAAATGGCCGCTCCCGCGGCCGGCCCCTGGCCCGCCGAAATGACTTCAATAATCAAGCGGTTGCCGGAGGCGCATGAATTTTCGCCGTAGCGAGTTCGACGTCACGAACCGGATCAACACGACCGATCCGGTGTGCGTGAAGCTGGAGGTCGACCGCATCTTCCGCTCGCTCTACGCGCGGCCCAACGCGGCCACGCTCAACCGCGCCTTCGACGACATGGTGCGGCTGTATCGCGGCGAGTTTCCCGGCTACGCGAAGTGCGACACGAGCTACCACGACCTGCAGCACGTGCTCGAGGTGACGCTCGCGATGGCGCGCCTGCTCGACGGCTACGAGCGCTCGCGCGGCGAGGACGCTCGCCACATTCCCGAGCGGCTCTTCGAGCTGGGCGTGATCTGCGCGCTCTACCACGACATCGGATACATCCGCCGCCTGGGCGACAACAAGCATCGCAACGGCGCCGAGTACACACGCATCCACGTCTCGCGCGGCGCGCGGTTCCTGAAGAGCTACATGCCGATCATCGGCATGGCGGAGTACGCGGAGATCGCGGGGCAGATCGTGCATTTCACCGGCTACGAGCGGCCCGTCTCCTCGATCCGCGTGCCGGACCCGATCTTCAAGCTGCTGGGAAGCCTGCTCGGATCCGCGGACATCATCGCGCAGATGTCGGACCGCTGCTACCTCGAGAAATGCCGCGACCGGCTCTATCCGGAGTTCGTCGCGGGCGGCATCGCGCGCCAACGGACGGCGGATGGCGAGGAGGTGGTCTTCGAATCCGCCGAGGACCTCCTGCGCAAGACGCCGCGCTTCTACCAGAACGCCGCGCAACGGCTCGACGTGGACCTGGGCGGCGCCTACCGCTTCGCCCAGACGCACTTCGGCGGCCAGAACCTCTACATGGAGGCGCTGCGCCAGAACATCCGCTTCGTGGAGAAGAGCGCGGACGACGGCGCGATCGTGCTGCGCCGCCAGCCCCCGCCCGCCAGCTGCGAATAGAAACGGGGTCAGGTTAATTTTTCAACCTGTCCCCTTTTTTGCGATAAGGGCGAAAAGGGGACAGGTCGAAAAATTAACCTGACCCCGTTTTCGCTTACAGGCGGGTGATGAGGGACGAAGTGTCCCAGCGCCTCCCGCCCTCTTTCTGCACGTCGCCGTAGAACTGGTCGACGAGGGCGGTGACGGGCAGGCTCGCGCCGTTGCGCTTCGCCTCGTCGAGGCAGATGCCGAGGTCCTTGCGCATCCAGTCCACCGCGAAGCCGAAGTCGAACTTGCGCTGGTGCATGGTCTTTCCGCGGTTCTCCATCTGCCACGACTGCGCGGCGCCCTTGGAGATCACGTCGAGCACGAGATCCGCATCGAGGCCCGCCTTCTCGGCGAAGGCGATGCCCTCCGAGAGCGCCTGCACGAGCCCGGCGATGCAGATCTGGTTCACCATCTTCGTGAGCTGGCCCGCGCCCGCGGCGCCGAGCAGCGTCACCGCGCGGCCGTAGCAGTCCATGGCCGGCTTCGCGCGCTCGAACGGCCCCTTCTCGCCGCCGCACATCACGGTGAGCTTGCCGTTCTCGGCGCCGGCCTGGCCGCCGGAGACCGGCCCATCGATGAAGTCGATGCCCTTTTCCTTCGCCGACGCGAAGATGCGCCGCGCGGCGTCCGCCGACGCCGTGGTGTGGTCGACCAGCACCGCGCCCTTCTTCATCCCGGAAAGCGCCCCGTCCTTGCCGAGGGCGACCTCGAGGAGGTCCTGGTCGTTGCCCACGCACATCATCACGAAGTCGCAGTCCTTCGCGGCCGCCGCGGGCGTGGGCGCCGATTTCCCGCCGTGCTTGCGCACCCACGCCTCGGCCTTCGAGGCGGTGCGGTTGTACACGGTGACGTCGTAGCCCTTCGATTTCAGGTGGCCGGCCATGGGAAAGCCCATCACGCCGAGGCCGAGGAAAGCGACTTTCGCGGACATTTCTTCTCCTTACCGATTCACGAGGTTCGGCGGCTCTCGCCCTTCGAGCACCGCCGTCATGTTCTCCATCGCCGTGCGGCACATCGTCAGGCGCGTGGCCGCCGAGGCGCTGCCGATATGGGGCGTGAGCACGACGTTCCGGAGCTCCAGGAAGCCGGGATTGAGCTTCGGCTCGCCCTCGAAGACGTCGAGGCCCGCGCCGGCGATCCGTCCGTGCTTGAGCGCGTAGACGAGCGCCTCGTCGTCCACCACGCCGCCGCGCGCCGTGTTCACGAGGACCGCCGTGGGCTTCATCTTCGCGATCTGCGCCGCGCCGATCAAGTGGTGCGTGGCGGGCGTGTACGGCGCCATCACGACGACGAAATCGGATTCGGCGAGGAGCCGCTCGCGCTCGACGTACGCGGCATCGAGGCGCCGCTCCTCGGCCTCGGGAAGGCGCGTGCGGTTGTGGTAGAGGACCCGCATGTCGAAGCCGCGCGCGCGCCGCGCGATCGCCTGCCCGATGCGGCCCATGCCGACGATGCCGAGCGTCGCGTGGTGGATGTCCTGGCCGAGGAAGTACCGCACGCCGAAGGCGATCTTCCAGTCGCCCGCGCGCACGTACGCGTCGGCCTCGGCGATGCGCCGCGCGGCCGCCATGAGCAGCGCCCACGTGAGGTCCGCCGTGGTGTCGTCCAGCACGCCGGGCGTGTTGGTCACGCGGATGCCGCGCTTCGTGCACGCGGCGAGGTCGATGTTGTTGTAGCCGACGGCGATGTTGGAGATGACCCTGAGCTCGGGGCACTGCGCGAGGAGCGGCTCGTCGAAGCGGTCCATGACCGTCGCCATGGCGCCGCTCTTGCCCTGCAGCCGGCGCGCGAGCTCCTCCGGCGGCCAGGGCCGGTCCTCGGGGTTGTGCTCCACCTCGAAGCGCTGCGAGAGCGCGCCGACGATCTCGGGGAACACCCCCCGCGTGATGAGGACCCTCTTCAATCGCTCGCTTCGGCCCTGGGCGTCAGTGCCCCGCGTAGAACTTGCTGGGCAGGTACAGGATGATCTGCGGGAAGATGATGCAGAGCGCGTTCGCGGTCGCCTGGAGCGCGATGAACGGCACGGCGGCCTTGAAGATGGTCGCCATGCTGATCTG
>DASUXK010000179.1:0-2773 GCA_036377935.1 Usitatibacter sp. | reverse complement strand
CCCTGCTCGCCCCACACGAACACCCGCCGCGCCGAGTCGAGGCGCGCCGCATCGAGCGCCGGCAGCGCAACCTCGCGAGCCACCGATTGCGCGGGATGGGTCGCGAAGCGCCAGGCGTATCCCGCCCATCCCTCGGCGTAGCGGCGCTCGCGCAGCGCCACCTGCCCGAGGCCGTAGCGGGCGTCGGCGGATTCGCCCGTCGTCGCGAGGACCTGTGCGTAGCCTTCGCGTGCGGCGGCGAGCTCGCCCAGGTCGAGCGCCGCGCCCGCGCGCGCGAGCATCGCCTCGACGAAACCCGGGCGATCGGCGAGCGCCTGCGCGTACATCGCGGCGGCGGCGCGCAGGTCGCCCGCGTCGCGCAGGGCATGTCCGCAGTTCAGGCGCGCCTCGGCGAACGCCGGCCGGCGCGCGAGCGCCTCGCGGTAGCGCGCGATGGCGGCCTGCGGCTGCCCGAGCGCGTTCAACGCCAGGCCGAGATTGTTCAGCAGCTCGGGCTCGCCGGGCCGCGACGCGACGGCGCGCTCGAGCGCCGCCCGGGCGCCCGCGGCATCGCCCGATGCGAGGAGCGCACGGCCCAGGCTCGCGTTCGCGCCCGGGGCCTGCGGGTCGATCGCCACCGCGCGGCGCAGCGCGGCGATCGACTCCTCGCGCCGGCCCGCGCGCTCGAGCAGCATTCCGAGGTGGTGATACGCCGCGCCGAAGCGGGGATCGCAGCGCACCGCGCGCCGCAGGTCCTCGATGGCCGCGTCGAGGCGGCCCGCGTCGGCGAGCACGCGCGCGCGGTTGGCGAGGAACGTCGCGTTGCGCGGCTCGCGCTCGATCGAGCGGTCGAGGAGCGCGAGCGCCTCCTCCAGGCGCCCGGTGCGCCCGAGCACGCAGCCGAGGAAGTGCTGCGCGCGCACATCCGCGGGATCGCGCCCGAGGATCTCGCGCCACGCGGCCTCGGCCTCGGCGAGGCGATCGGCCTGCAGCAGCGCGAACGCGCGGGCCTCAGCCCCGGAGGAGCTCATCGACGCGCGCGAGCGCCTTCGCCCACGTGTCGAGCGCCGGCGACGTGACGATGCGCACCGACGGATACCACTGCGAGCGGCCGTCGGGCCGCGGCACCCAGTAATGGAACGGGGGATTCCCGCCGAGATAGACGAGCAGCGTCTCCTTGCCGAGCACGCCGCCGAGGTGCGCGGTGACGTTGCTCGTCGTGACGATCGCGTCGCACGCCTGCACCGCGGCGAGCACGCCATCGAGGTCGTTGAAGAGGTCGAGGTCGTCGAAGTGCGCGAGCCTTCCTCCCTGCGCGGCGAAAGCCTCGCGCTCGGCCGCCGTGTCGCCGTACTGCAGGTCGAGCAGGCGCAGGTCGTCGCGCGCGGCGAGCGCGGCGAACTCGGCGAGCGCCATCGATTTCTTGCGCTCCACATAGCGCCGCCCCTTCGGCTGGAAGCTGCGCCAGGAGATTCCGACCACGCGCGCGCCCGGCGCGGCGAGGCGCTCGCGATAGCCGCGCGCACGCCCGGCATCCGCGGCGAGGAGCGAGGCCGGCTGCCGCTCGAAGCTCGCCGCGCTCGTGCGCATGAGCATCGGCAGCGATCCCACGGCGATGTGCCGCGTGCATCCGGCGAAGGCCGCTGCGGATTCCTCCGGCGCGACGACGGCCCAGTCCGGATGCGCGCGCCGATACGCCGGCACGAGCCGCGGATCGGCCTCGAGCACGAACGACTGCCCGGCCGCGGCGAATTCGGGCAGCAACGTCGAATAGAGGAGCTGGTCGCCCACGCCCTGCTCGCGCCACACCGCGACGCGGTGGCCCGCGCCCCAGTCGGAAGCGCGCAGGAGCGGCATGGGCAGGGGGCGCGCCACGGCGACCGGCGGCGCGGTGTCGAAGCGGCGCTCGTGCAGCGCCCATCCGCGCTCGAGGTCGCCGCGCACGATGAGCGCGAGGCCCAGGTTGTATCCGGCGCGCGCCGAGCGCGGGTTGGCCTCCAGCGCGCGCGAGTAGTAATCGACCGCCTCGCCGAGCCGGCCCTGCTCCTGCAGCAGGTAGCCGATGTTGGTGAGCGCATCCGCGTGGTCGGGCTCGAGCGCGAGCGCGCGGCGATAGCTCGCGATGGCCTCCTCCACCTCGCCGCGCTCCTGCAGGATCACGCCGAGGTTGCTGTAGGCGTCGGGCTCCTGCGGCGCCATGGCGATGGTCGCGCGGTAGGTGGCGATCGCCTCGGCCTCGTCGCCCATCGCGGCGAGGGCGTTGCCGAGGTTGTTGCGCGCCTCGTGCATCTCCGGGCGCAGCTCGAGGGCGCGCCGGTAGCAGCGCACGGCTTCGGCGTCGCGGCGGCACTCGTGGTACGCCATGCCGAGGTTGTTCAACGCGCCGGCGGAATCGGGCCGGATCGCGATCGCCCGCTCGAGGAGCGGGATCGCCGCCTCGAAGCGCCCCGCCTCGCGCAGCGCCGCCCCGTAGTTGGAGCACGCGTCGGCGAGCGCGGGATCGGCGCGCACGGCCTCGGCGTAATGCGCGAGCGCCTCCTCGTGCCGGCCCGCCGCCTTCAGCACGTTCGCGAGGTTGTTGTGCGCCTCCGCGAACCGCGGTCGGAGCGCGAGCGCCTCGCGGAACGCCGTCTCGGCGTCCGCGAGCCGCCCGGTCGACGCCAGCAGGTTGCCGAGGTTCGTCCGCGACTCGACGTGCGTCGGATCGGCGCGGCGCGCGTGCTCGTAGGTCGCGATCGCCTCGTCGGTCCGCCCGAGCGCGCCGAGCGCGAGCGCCCGGTCGTTCAGGAGGTCG
>DASUXK010000178.1:0-4167 GCA_036377935.1 Usitatibacter sp. | reverse complement strand
TCTGGGCGGTGCGTTGCCGCCCGGGTTATCGCGCGGCGACCCGCGGGTACACCACCGGCTCGGCGGCGTACTTCGTGGGAGCGACGACGGCGTACTTGGAATGCTGCACCTGCCTCAGCACCATCGGCTTGGTGAGGTTGCGGCCGTCGGGTGCGAAGCGGATGTGGCCGTAGAACGTGTCGAGGTCGGTCTGCGCGATCGCGTCACGCAGCTTCTCCTTGTCGAGCGTGCCCGCGCGCTTGAACGCGTCGGCCCAGATCTCCACCGCGGCCGAGGCCTGCGCCACCTGGTACGGGACTTCCTTGTAATCGGGATGCGACGCGAGGAAGGCCTTGTTGAAGTCCATGGCCGAGCCGAAGAGCGGGTCCTTGTACTTGAGGGTCTCGGCCCACTGCGTGGGACACATGATCCCTTCGGCGGCCTTGCCGAACTTGCCGGTGAGGTCGGCCGACTCGCAGTGCGTCATCGCGACGATCGGCGCGGAGACGCCCATCTCGGACATCTGGCGCGTCGCCGTGGTGGCGCCCTTCGTGTGGCCGGAGAAGACGATCACGTCGGGCTTCACGGCCTTCATCTTGGTGAGGGTGGCGGAGATGTCGGACAGGTCGCGCGGCATCTTGTCGTCCACCACCACCTTCATCTTGTAGTGCTTGATGCGCTCCATCACCCCGGCGCGCACGTCGAGCGAGAAGGGATCGTTCTCGAACGCCATGCCGACCTTGAGCGACGAAGGATCCTTGCCGTTCTTCTGCGCGAGCTCGGCGGCGAGGTCGATCACCGGCGAGAGGTACTGCTCGGAGGTCGACAGGGCCGCGAAGATGTAGCGATAGCCCTGGCTGAAGAGCGAGCGCGAGGCGCCTTCGGCCTCCACCATCGGGATCTTGTACTTCTCGGTCACGGGCGCGGCGGCCTTGGTCGGGCCGGAGCCGTAGGGCCCGAGCACGAACTTGATGCCGTCCTGGTTGATGAGGCGCTCGAGCAGCTGCGCGGTGCGCGCCGGCGTGGACTCGTCGTCGTAGTACTTGACCTCGATCTGGTAGGACTTGCCGCCCACCTTCACGCCGCCGTTCTCGTTGATCTTCTTCACCGCGAAGTCGTAGCCGTCCCTCGCGTTCTTGCCTTCCTGCGAATACTTTCCCGTGATCGAGATCGCCGAGCCGAGCACGATCTTGTCCTGCGCGTTCACCGACTGGGACGCGACGGCCGCGGCGGCCATCGCCACCGACGCGCCGAGCCCCTTCGCGAATGCCATGGTCTTCGTCGTCATCTCCATCCTCCTCGTTGTGCGCCGCATGCCTGCGCGGCTATTGGATTCGAGGACGCCGGGCGCGAGCGCCGGCGCCCGGGCGAAACGCGCGTCAGCCCCTGCGGAGCCAGCCGACGATGTGGCTCCAGCGGACGGGGGTGGGATTGGAGCGGGCGAGGACGGTCCCTTCGAGGCCGCGCGGGGCGCGGCTCGCCGCGAATTTGCGGAGGTGCAGCGGGGCAATGCTGGGACGGTGCATCGGGTCCTCGCCGGAATCGCGCCTACTATCTCATCATTCCGGACGGCAAGTCCATCGCCGTGCGATATGTTTTTTCATGCAGATGGAAAGGGCTTGCAAGGGGCTGAGCTAACGCGAGTTAGGACCCTTGGGACCCAATGAATCCACTGGACCGGGGAGCAGGCAGGTGAAGGGAAGTGGCGGAGAGGGCGGGATTCGAACCCGCGTTGGGCTGTTAACCCAAACACGCTTTCCAGGCGTGCGACTTAAACCACTCATCCACCTCTCCGCGGTGGCACGACACGACAAGCTGCCCGTTGCAGGCAGCCCGAAATTATACCCTGCCGAAGTCCCCTAACCCATCAGCGCGCGCCACCGGAATCCCCGTACCTGCCGGTAGAAGAGCATCGCGATGAAGAGCGCCATCACCGCGTGGACCGGCCAGAGGCCCAGCCAGCCCGGGATGCGGCCGGCGGCGGTCCACGCCTGGAAGATCGACAGCGTGTTGTTGTAAAGGACGTAGATCAGCACCGCGAAGATCAGGTTCCACGAGCGGCCCGAGCGCGGGTTAACGAACGAGAGCGGCACGGCGAAGAGGCCCATCACCACCACGGCGATCGGCAGCGCCAGGCGCCAGTGGAGCTCCGCCATGTCCTCGGGCTTGCCGGCGGAGAGCAGTCCCCGCACGTTCATCGACTTGGAGGACGGCGGCTTGGGGCGCGCCTCCTTCGGCTCGATGCGCACGAGGTAGCGCTGGAAATCCACCACGCGGTAATCGAGCGTGCCGGGCGTGCCCTCGTAGCGGCGGCCGTTGAGCAGGACCACGAACCGGTCGCCGTTGTCCGCCGTCTCGATGTAGCCGCGCTGCGCGACGATCACGCCCAGGCGCCCGCGCTCGGTGGACTGGACGAAGATGTCGTTCACCACGTCGTCGCTCTCGGAGATCTTGTCGACGAAGAAGACGCGGTTGGAATTGCGCGATTCGCGGAACACGCCCGGCGTGACCGCGGAGACCTCGTCGCGGCTCTCGAGCAGGCGCTGGTATTCCTGGCTCTGGGCCTGCGCCCACGGCGCCACCCAGATGGAGAGCAGCGCGCAGACCAGCGCCACCGGAATCGAGAATTGCAGCACCGGCTTGATCCACGCGGCGATGGAAAGCCCCGACGTGAACCACACCGTCATCTCGCTGTCCCGATAGCTGCGGGTGAGCGCGAGCAGCACCGCGACGAACACCGCGATGCCGAGCAGCACCGGCAGGTAGTTGAGGATGCCGAAGGCGATGAGGCCCAGCACCGCCTCGGGGACCACCTCGCCGAGCGAGGCCTTGCCGAGGAGCAGGATCAGCAGGCGCGTGAGGATGATCGCGAGCAGCACGCCGACCACGGAAAGCGCGATCAGGCTGAACTCGCGGATGAGGCTGCGCTGGAAGATCACGAAGCGGGGTTTCCTGGGCTCGGCGCGCGGGCGGCGGCGCTATAATTCTGCCCTTCGCGACTCCTCCGACCCGGGGACTACGAATGGAATTTAGCACAAAGAGCGCAAGCCCCGAAAAGCAGCGCGTCGGCTGCCTCGTCCTCGGCGTCTTCGAGGGCGCCAAGCTCCCGGAATCGACCCGCGCCGTGGATGCGGCGAGCGGGGGCTACATCGCCTCCGTGCTCGGGCACGGCGATCTCGAGCCGCGCACGGGCGCGACGCTCCTCCTGCACAAGGTGCCGAAAGTGGCCGCCGAGCGCGTGCTGCTGGTGAGCCTCGGCAAGGAGAAGGATTTCCACGAGGCCCCGTACCGCAGCGCGCTCGCGGGCGCCGTGAAGGCGCTGCGCGCCACGGGCGCCAAGGACGCGCTCTTCTGTCTTTCAGAGCTGCCGCTCAAGCGCCACGACCTCGCGTGGAAAACGGAGCAGGCGGTGCTCGCCGTCTCCGACGGCTTCTATCGCTTCGACCGGATGAAGAGCAAGCCCGGCAACCGCAAGAGCCCGCTCGCCTCCGTGGCGATCCACGTCGCGGGGCGGCGCGAGGCGGGCGAGGCCGACGAGGCCATCGCGCGCGCGCAAGCCATCGCCGAAGGCATGTCCCTCGCGAAGGACCTCGGCAACCTCCCGGGCAACGTCTGCACGCCGAGCTATCTCGCCGAGCAGGCCGAAGCGCTCGGCAAGGAGTGCGGCTTCAAGGTCCAGGTCTTCGAGCGCCGGCAGATCGAGAAGATGGGCATGGGCGCCTTCCTCGCCGTCGCGCAGGGCAGCCGCGAGCCGCCGCGCTTCATCGTCATGGAGCGCATGGGCGGCCGCAAGGGCGATCGTCCCGTGGCGCTCGTGGGCAAGGGCATCACGTTCGATACCGGCGGCATCTCCATCAAGCCCGCGGCCGAGATGGACGAGATGAAGTACGACATGTGCGGCGCGGCGAGCGTGCTCGGCACGATGAAGGCCATCTCGCGCATGGAGCTGGCGCTGAACGTGGTCGGCGTCGTGCCCACCACGGAGAACATGCCGGGCGGCAACGCGATCAAGCCGGGCGACATCGTCACCACGATGTCCGGGCAGACGGTCGAGATCCTCAACACCGACGCCGAGGGCCGCCTCATCCTGTGCGACGCGCTCGCCTATGCCGCGCGCTTCAATCCCGAGGCCGTGGTCGACATCGCCACCCTCACCGGCGCCTGCGTCATCGCGCTCGGGCACGTGGC
>DASUXK010000177.1:0-4886 GCA_036377935.1 Usitatibacter sp. | reverse complement strand
CAAGATCGGCTATCCGGTGAAGCGCTACAACCCCGTCGAGGTGGCGAAGCTCGGGGAGCTCGCGCCCGGCTACGACTGGAAGCGCTACCTCGTCGCCGCGGACGTGGACGGCAAGGTCGACAGCGTCGTCGTGAGCCAGCCGACGTACTTCGAGGGCTTCGCGAAGATCCTCGACGAGACGCCGCTCGAGACGTGGAAGGCCTATTTCCGCTGGCGCCTGCTCTCGAGCTACGCGCCGTACCTGTCGAAGCCGTTCGTCGACGAGCGCTTCGATTTCGCGGGCCACGTGCTGCAGGGCATCCCCGAGAACCGGCCGCGCTGGAAGCGCGCGCTCGACGTCGTGGAGGGCGGCATGGGCTTCGCGCTCGGCAAGCTCTACGTCGCGCGCTACTTCCCGCCCGAGCGCAAGGCGCGCATGGACGCGCTCGTGGCGAACCTCCTCGAGGCGTACCGCGTGAGCATCGAGCACCTCGACTGGATGGGGCCGCACACGAAGAAGGAGGCGCTCGCGAAGCTCGCCACGTTCGTGCCCAAGATCGGCTACCCGGTGAAGTGGCGCGACTACTCGAAGCTCGAGATCGACCGCGGCGACCTGGTGGGCAACGTGATGCGCGCGAACCGCTTCGAGTACCGGCGCGACATCGCGAAGCTCGGCAAGCCCGTCGACCGCACCGAGTGGTACATGACGCCGCAGACCGTGAACGCGTACTACAACCCGGAGATCAACGAGGTAGTCTTCCCGGCCGCGATCCTGCAGCCGCCGTTCTTCGACGCCTCCGCCGACGACGCGGTGAACTACGGCGCGATCGGCGCGGTGATCGGCCACGAGATCAGCCACGGCTTCGACGACTCGGGCAGCCAGTACGACGGGCAGGGCAACCTGCGCAACTGGTGGACGAAGGAGGACCACGAGCGCTTCGCGCAGAAGACCGCGAAGCTCGTCGCGCAGTACGAGGCCTACAGCCCGATCCCCGGCTACCACCTGAACGGCAAGCTCACGCTGGGCGAGAACATCGCGGACAACTCGGGCCTGGAGATCGCCTGGAAGGCCTACCGGCTCTCCCTCGGCGGCAAGCCCGCGCCGGTGATCGGCGGCCTCACCGGGCCGCAGCGCTTCTACACCGCGTGGGCGCAGGTCTGGGCCGAGGAGATGCGCCCCGAGGAGCAGATCCGCCGCATCAAGATCGATCCGCATTCGCCGGGGCGTTACCGCTGCGACGGCGCGGCGTCCAACCAGACCGCGTTCTACGACGCGTTCGGCGTGAAGCCGGACGACCGCATGTACCTCGCGCCCGAGCGGCGCGTGTCGATCTGGTGAGCGCCGCGGCCCGGCTCCTGCGCGCCCTCGCGCCGCTCGCGCTCGCGCTGCTCGCCGCGCCGCTCGCGGCGCACGCGCGTCCCCTCATGCCGGTGTGGGACGCGGCGGCCATCACGCGCCAATGCGATGCCGGCATCGCGAAGGCGCGGCGCACGATCGCCGCGATGGAAGCGAAGCGCGATCCGGCGGGCATCTTCGACGAGTGGAACCGCCTGGCGATCGCGATGGAGGACTTCGGCGCGCCGATCTTCCTGCTCTCGAACGTGCACCCGGACAAGGCCGCGCGCGACGCCGCAGAGCCCTGCCTCACGAAGTTCACCACGCTCAACACCGACCTCTTCCAGAGCGAGAAGCTGCTCGCGCGCGTGCAGGGGGCGAAGCCGGCGAACGCGCACCAGGCGAAGCTGCGCAAGGACCTCCTCGAGGGATTCGAGGACAGCGGCGCGACGCTGCCGCCCGGCACGCGCGCGCGGGCGAAGGCGATCTTCGACGAGCTGGAGACCCTGCGCCAGGCCTACGACCGCAACGTGCGCGACGACCCGACGAAGGTCGTCTTCACGCCGGCCGAGATGGAGGGCCTGCCGCAGTCGTACCTCGACGCCCGCGAGAAGGACGCGGACGGCAACTACGTCCTCAAGCTCGACTATCCCTCGTACTTCCCGTTCATGGCGCGGGCGAAGAGCGGGGCGGCGCGCGAGCGCTACTACCGGGCGAAGCTCGCGCAGGGCGGCGAGGGGAACCTCGCGCTCCTCGAGAAGATCTTCGGCCTGCGCAAGGAGCTCGCCGCGCTCTATGGGCTGCCGTCCTTCGCGGACTACGCGCTGCGCCGGCGCATGGCGCGCGATCCGCAGGCCGTCTCCAGGTTCCTGGACGAGGTGCACGCGGCGGTGGCTCCCGTCGAGAAGAGGGAGCTCGAGGAGCTGCGCGCGGAGAAGGCGAAGGAGCTCGCCACGCCGCTCGAGGCGACGAAGCTCGAGCGCTGGGACCTCTCCTACTACGAGGACAAGGTGCGGCGCGAGCGCTACGCGGTGGACCAGGAGGCGCTGCGCAAGTACTTCCCCACCGACAAGGCGGTCGCCTACACGCTGCTCGTCGCCCAGCGCCTCTACGGCGTGAAGTTCCGCGAGGTGAAGGTGCCGACGTGGCATCCCGACGTGCGCTACTTCGACGTGGTGGACGCGAAGACCGGCCGCTTCCTGTCGGGCTTCTATCTCGACCTCTACCCGCGCGAGGGCAAGTACAACCACGCCGCGGCCTTCCCGATCCGCGGGGCGAGCCGCGTCGCGCACCGCACGCCGCTCGCCGCGCTTGTCACCAACTTCAACCGCACGGGACTCGACCACGACGAGCTCGAGACGCTGATGCACGAGTTC
Source organism: Usitatibacter sp. (assembly GCA_036377935.1). GTDB lineage: Bacteria > Pseudomonadota > Gammaproteobacteria > Burkholderiales > Usitatibacteraceae > Usitatibacter. The sequence goes on along the minus strand of DASUXK010000177.1, from coordinate 2,195 downwards.
GGCCACGTGCTGCACAACGTGCTCTCGACCGCCGACTACAACCCCGATGCGGGCACGGCGGTGAAGATGGACTTCGTCGAGGCGCCCTCGCAGATGTTCGAGGAATGGGCGCGGCGCGAGCAGCCGCTCGAGCTCTTCAGGCAGGTCTGCCCGGAGTGCCCGCACCTCACGCGCGACGAGATCGAGCGGATCGACCGCGCGCGGCGCTACGGGCAAGGCATCCGCTACGCGCGCCAATGGCTCTACGCGTCCTTCGACATGGCGCTCTCGCTCGATCCGCGCCCGCCGCTCGCGGTGTGGAGCAAGCTCGAGGCGGCGACGCCGCTGGGCCACGTCGACGGGACGATGTTCCCGGCGGCGTTCAGCCACATCGCGAGCAACTACGCGGCGGGCTACTACGGCTACATGTGGGCGGAGGTGCTGGCGCTGGACATGCTCTCGCGCTTCCGCGCGGACATGCTCGACCCGAAGGTGGGGCTCGCCTACCGCGAGAAGGTGCTCTCGCAGGGCGGACAGCGCGAGGAGGCGGACATGGTGCGCGACTTCCTGGGCCGCGCGCCTTCGAGCAAGGCCTTCTTCGAGGAGATCACCGGACGGCGCTGAGGCCGCCCGGCTTTCAGCGGGCGTCGGGGATGCGCAGCCGCTCGCCGATGTGCAGGACGGCGCTCGCCGGGAGGCGGTTGAGCGAGCGCAGCGTCTCGACCGCGGTGTCGAAGCGCCGGCCGATCGCGTAGAGCGTGTCCCCCGGCCGCACCGTGTACCAGCGCGTGTTGCCGCCGGCGTTCGCCGCGTGCGAGGGGCCGCCCCCGGCCGAGGCGGTGCGCAGCGTCGCGCCCGCGTGGCGCGCGGCCGCGCCGCGCTTCATCGGCACCAGCACCGGCCCGCCCCAGCGCAGCCGCCCGTGCCGGTCGAGCCGGATCGTGTCGTTCACCGCGAGGAGCTGGCGGCGCGTGAGGCCGTGGCGGCGCGCGATCACGTCGGCGTACTCGCCGCGGCGCGCGTTGTACGTGGTCCACGTCACCAGCGGCTTGTCGTAGTTCTCCAGGTTCTCCTGGAACGTCTCCACCTTGTCGATCGGGAGCACCAGCATCGCCGTCGAGGCGACCACGGGCTTGCGGTGGGAGGGATTGAGCGCGACGAACTCCTCCTCGGTCATGCCGGCGAGCTTGGCCGCGATCTTCACGTCGATCTTCGCCGGCGCCTTCACCGTGGTGAAGTACGGCTGGTCGGGCACCGAGTCGAGCTCCACGCCGTAGGTGGCCGGCGAGAGGACGATGTTCTTCACCGCCATCAGCTTCGGCACGTAGCTGCGCGTCTCGGGCGGCAGGCGCAGGCTCAGGTAGTCGGTCGGCAGCCCCCGCTTCTGGTTCCACGCCACCGCGCGGCTCACGCAGCCCTCGCCGCAGTTGTAGGCGGCGAGCGCGAGCTCCCAGCTGCCGAACTCGTCGTGAAGGCGCTGCAGGTAGTCGAGCGCGGCCCGGGTCGCGGCGACGATGTCGTTGCGGTTGTCGACCCACCAGTTCTGCTTGAGGCCGTAGATCTTGCCCGTGGAGGGGATGAACTGCCACAGCCCCGAGGCGCGCGCGCGCGATTCGGCCTTCGGGGTGAAGGCGCTCTCGACCACCGGCAGCAGCGCGATCTCGGTGGGCATGCCGCGCTTCTCCACCTCTTCCACGATGTAGTGCAGGTAGAGGCTGCCGCGGTCGACGAAGCGCTTGATGTAGTCGGGGCGGCTCGCGTACCACTCCTCCTGCTCGGCGACGAGCGGCGAGTCGAGCGGATCGAGCGCGAATCCCACGCGGATGCGCTGCCACAGGTCGGGATCGGGCAGCGGGACGTCGTCGACGTCGTCGAACGCGGGCGGAATGTCCCTCACCTCGACCGCCTCGGGCGCGCCCGGCGCGGCGTTCGCGGCGACCGCGAAGGCGGGGAGGCCGGCGCACGCGAGCAGCACCGCCAGCGTCTTCAGGTGCCGCTTGAACTGCGTTGAATTAGCCATTGTTTCCTTTGGATTTTCCGGATGCTAAACCCCGCGCCCCGGGGCGTCAATGCCGTGGGTCACAGGGTGAGGGCGAGGCCCGAGAGGAGCGCGCCCGGCGTGCGGACGGAAACGGTCGAGCGCTCGCCGTACGTATCGGTGTCGGGCAGGAAGTCGCGCTCGCGCGTGAGGGCCTCGAGGCTCTCGCCGAGCAGGC
>DASUXK010000176.1:0-12017 GCA_036377935.1 Usitatibacter sp. | reverse complement strand
CGCGCTCAAGCGGGCGGCGGCGAAGGCGGGCATCGCGAAGCCCGTCTCCACCCACACCCTGCGCCACTCCTTCGCCACGCACCTCATGGAGGCGGGCTACGACATCCGCACGGTGCAGGAGCTCCTCGGCCACAAGGACGTGAGCACGACGATGATCTACACCCACGTCCTCAACCGCGGCGGGCGCGGCGTGGTGAGCCCGCTCGACCGGTAGGAATGCGGGAAAGCGCCGGCGAAAGGCTCAGTGCGCCCGCTTGGGCGTCGAGCGCTCGATGAGGCCCAGCAGCGCCTCGAAGTCCAGCGGCTTCGTGAAATGCTGGTCGATGCCCGCCTCCTCCGCCCGGCGAACGTCCTTTTCCTCGCCCCAGCCGGTGATGGCGACGATCAGCACGTCGGCGCCGCGCTTCTCGCGGATGCGGTTGGCCACGTCGTAGCCGGAGAGCGCGGGAAGCCCGATGTCGAGCAGCACCACGTCCGGCTCGAAGTCGCGCTCCACCTCGAGCGCCTGCGAGCCGTCGTAGGCGATGCGCACCTCGTCGCCGCGCGTGCCGAGGAGCATGGCGAGGCTGTCGGCCGCGTCCTGGTTGTCGTCGACGACGAGCACGCGTCTTGCATACGGTGTTCCGGGGGCCGTTCTCACCGCGCGATCGCCCTGGTCGGCATGGTTCATTTCGTTCCCTTGTCAGCGGATCTCTGCCAGCAGCCGCTCGATCGACTGCTCGGCCTGTCGGACATAGCCGCCCGCGAAAAGGTTCGCGTGGTTGAGCACGTGATAGAGATTGTAGAGATCGCGCCGCACGGTGTAGCCGTCGCCCAACGGGAACGCGGCGGCGTACGCCGCATGGAAATCCTTCGGGAAGCCGCCGAAGAGCTCGGTCATCGCGAGATCGGCCTCGCGGTCGCCCACGTACACCGCGGGGTCGAACACCACGGGCGTGCCGTCCGCCAGCGCCGCGGCGTTCCCGCCCCACAGGTCGCCGTGCAGCAGCGACTTCACCGGGCGATGGTGGCGGAACAACGCCTCGCAGTCGGCCGCGAGCCGCTCGCCGCGGTCGATCATGCGCGAGGGCAGCCGGTTGTGCGCGGCGAGCCGAAGCTGCGCCGCGAGCCGCTTGTCGCGCCAGAAGGGCAGCCACTCGTCGGACCAGCCGTTCAGCTGGGGCGAGGCGCCGATGAAGTTGTCGCGCGCCCAGCCGAACTTCTCGCGCGGGATGCCGTGCTGCGCGGCGAGAGCGCTGCCGAGGCGCGCGGCGCTCGCCGGCGAAAGCGGCACGAGGTCGAGCCATTCGAGCACGAGCCAGGCGCGCTCGCCATCGTCGCCGCGCGCGATCTCGGCCGGCACGCGCACCGCCTTCGCCTCGCGGATCGCGGCGAGCCCGTCCGCTTCCGCGGCGAACATCGCCGCGGCCGACGATTCGTTCACCTTGGCGAAGTAGCGCTTCGTCCCTTCCGAAGTGTCGCCGGAGATCGCGAGCGCGGTATGGATGCAGCCGCCGCCCACCGGCTCGCTCGACGCCGCCTCGAAGGGGACCTCGGTCGCATCGGAGATCGCGCGCGCGAGCGTGCGGGCGAGCGCGTCGGCGGTCACTGGCCCCCCAGCCGCTCCAGTCCGCGCGCGAGGTCCGCGATGAGGTCCTGCGGATCCTCGAGGCCGATGTTCAGCCGGACGAGCGGGCCGCCCGTCCACGCCCGCACGCTGCGCGCGGCGCCGCGCAGGTTGGCCGGCACCACGAGGCTGTCGTAGCCGCCCCAGCTGTATCCGAGGGCGAAGCACTCGAGGTGGTCGAGGAACGCGGCGAGGCGCTCGCGCGGGCACGGCTGCAGCTCCACGCCGAAGAGCCCCGAGGAGCCGAGGAAGTCGCGCTTCCACAGCGCATGGCCGGGATCGTCGGGCAGCGCGGGATTCAGCACGCGCTTCACCTCGGGCCGCGACTGCAGCCATTTCGCCACTTCGAGCGCGCTCGCTTCCTGCCGGCGCAGCCGCACCTCGAGCGTGCGCATGCCGCGGATCGCGAGGTAGATATCGTCGGGGCTCGTGGTCTGGCCCAGGTCGCGCGAGGTGTCGCGCAGCCGCGGCCACCAGCGCTCGTTCGCGACCACCGCCCCGATCAGCACGTCGGAGTGCCCGGCGGGATACTTGGTCGCGGCCTGCACGACGAGGTCCGCGCCATGGTCGAACGAGCGGAAGAACGCGCCCGTGGCCCACGTGTTGTCGTGGATCACGCAGGCGCCCGCCTCGTGCGCGGCCTTCGCGATGGCGGGGAAGTCCTGCACCTCGAAGGTGAGCGAGCCGGGGCTCTCGAGGTACACCAGGCGCGTGTTGGGCTTGATGAGCCCGGCGATTCCCGCGCCGATCGTGGGATCGTAGTAATCGGTCTGCACGCCGAAGCGCTTGAATGTCCGGTCGCACAAGCGCCGCGTGGGGCCGTAGACGCTGTCGACCACCAGCGCGTGGTCGCCCTGCTTCACGCACGCCATGATCGCCACCGCCACGGCCGCGAGCCCCGAGGGCAGCGTCACCGCGCGGTATCCGCCCTCGAGATCCACCATCAGCTCCTCGAACGCCACGCGCAGCGGCATGTTGGCGATGCCGTACGTGGGGGAGGGCTCGTCCGCCTCGAAGCGCCGCTGCGCCGCCTCCATCTCCGCGAGCGACGCGAAGGTGACCGTCGAGGCGCGCGCGACGGGAAGGTTGACGGTGCCGGGCTGCGATCTCGGCTTGCGTCCCTTCTGGGCGAGCCGCGTGCCGAGCTTCATCGGCCGAGGGGGCGCACTTCCGCGCGCGCGTCCACCGTCGAGCGCCGGCCCTTCGCATCCTCGATCTCGAAGGTGATCGGCACCTGCTCGCCGGCCTGGATGGGCTTCGTGAGCCCGATCAGCATCACGTGGTAGCCGCCGGGCTTCAACTGCACCGCCTTGCCCGCGGGCAGCGCCACGGACTCCACCGCCTGCATGTGCGCCATGCCGCCGTGGATCATCGACTCGTGCACCTCGACCACCTTCGCCGCGGGGCTCTTCGCGCCGACGAGCTTCGCGTCCTCGGTGGACGTGAGCGTGGCGAACGCGCCCGTCGACTTCTGCGCCGGCACCGTGCCCCTCACCCACGCGTCCTTCACCGTCACCTCCGCCTGCGCCGCGGCTGCAAGAAGGAGGGAACCACAGAGGAACACGGATGAACACAGATGGTTCACGCGAGCATTCCACGTCGAGGGCATGACGGTCACTCTTTCGCTGGATCGGGAATCGAGCCGCTTCGAGCTTGCCGGCTCATCCGTGTTCATCCCGGTTCACCCGTGGTTTCGACGACCTTCCCCGGGGTCATCCCGGCAGGCCCGAACATCCGCTCCATCTCCCGCCGCACCTTCACCGCCTCGGAATTCGCGTCGTACTCGACGTCGTCCCAGCTCACCGCCCGCCCCTCGGCGATGCCGCGCTTGAGCTTCACGTGGTGTGCGAGGCCGATGGGCAGCGCGCGGGCGGCGGCGGAGTCGGCCGCGGGCATGAGCTTCCCCCACACGGTGTAGCCGCCCTCGCCGTCGAGGGTCTCGCCCGCCTTCAACGCGCGCTTCGCGGTCGCGACGCAGTCGCCGCGCCAGCCGGTGGCCGCGCCCGTCGCCTCGCGGCGCAGCGCCGCGCTCGCCACGCTCACGCCGAGCTCCAGCCCGATGAGGTGGCTCGGCTTGTACATCGCCGCGTACTCGCCGCTCGGGTCCGTCACGATCCCGTACTCCTGGAAGCAGCGGCGCACGTAATCGCTCTCCGCCGCGAACGTGACGTACACGCCCCAGCGCAGGTCGCGGAACACGGGACGGCCGTCGCGCTCGACGCTCGAGACGACTTCCACCTGTCCCGCGTGGTGCAGCGATCCGCCCTCGGTGGCGGGACGCAGCACGCGCGGCAGATCGTCCACGCCGCACGGCGGGAACGCGAGCCCGGTGGGCGCGGGCGTGAGCCCCGTCGCGTTCGCCACCGCGGCCATCTCGATCCCGCTCTTCGTGCCGTCGAGGAACGAGTTGAACATCTGCGCGTTGAAGTCGCCCTTCGCCACCATCTCGTCGCTGAAGCCGTAATGGCCCCACACGGTCTTCGGCGTGGAGGCGTGGTACGACGGCAGGTACTTGGTGCCCTTGCCCGCGGCGACGACGCGGAATCCGATCGTGCGCGCCCAGTCCACCAGCTCGCAGATCAACGCCGGCTGGTCGCCGTAGGCGAGCGAATAGACGATGCCCGCCTCGGCGGCGCGGCGCGCGAGCAGCGGCCCCGCGAGCGCGTCGGCCTCCACGTTCACCATCACGATGTGCTTCCCCTCGCGGCAGCAGGCGAGCGCATGCGCGATCCCCGCCGCGGGATGCCCCGTCGCGTCGATCACGACCTCCGTCGCGGGATGCGCGATCGCGCGCATCGCGTCATCCGTCACGCAAGTGGCCGCGTTCTTGACGGCATCGTCGAGCGATCGCGCGGCGTAGCGCTCCGCCTCCCAGCCGGTGCGCGCGAGCGAGGCGCGCGCCCGCTCCGGCGCGAGGTCCGCCACGGCGAGGATGTGCACGCCCGGCGTGCGGCGCGCCTGGGAGAGGTACATGGATCCGAACTTGCCCGCGCCGATCAGCACGACGCGGACGGGCCGCCCTTCGGCGGCGCGGGTTTGCAGCAGGCGATGGAGGTTCATGGAATCGGGTGCCGGGCGCCCGGGGCAGGCTTCGGCCCCCGGCGGCAGGAATTGGCGGACGGACGGCATAGCAGTTTACAGTTCCACGGAAGGAAAATGCAGGCGCCACCATGACCCGCCCCGCCCCCCGTCCGGGCCGCCCGTGAACGATCGGCCCGGCGCCCCGCGCGAGCTCGCCGAACGGCTGGCCGCGCTCGCCCCCGGTCTCGAGCTGCTCGGGCTGGCGGCGTGCGTGTTCGACCACGGCCTGCGCTACGTGCACGCGAACCCGGCGTTCGTCGCGCAGACGGGGCGCGGGCTGGGCGAGCTCCTCGGCCGCACCCAGGAAGAGGCGTTCGGCCCTTACAGCGACGACGGCCGGCGCGAGAACCTGCGCCGCGCGCTCGCCGGCGAGGCCGTGGCCTTCACCCGCCGCAGCGTCGCCGGCATCCACAAGGGCCGCTGGTTCCGCGCCCACTACTTCCCGCTGCGCGAGGCGGGCGGCGCGGTGTGGGGGGCGCTCCTCGTCCTCGTGGATGTGCAGCAGCTCAAGGATGCGGAAGCCGCGCTGGAGGAGCGCGAGCGCGATCTCGAGGCGCAGCGCAAGCGCCTGCAGCTCGTGCTCGAGAACATCGGCGTTCCCATGTGCTACGTGGACCGCGAGCTGCGCCTGCGCTTCGCGAACCAGCCGGGGATCGATTGGCAGGTGCGCACCGTGCAGGAGGCGCTCGGCCGGCGGCTGGACGAGGTGTTCGACGCGGCAACCCTCGCGATCATCGGTCCCGAGATCGATGCGGCGATGCGAGGCGAGAAGCGCGTGTACGAGCGGCTCGCCACGCTTCCCACGGGCGAGCGGCGCTGGGTGCGCGTCTTCGTCGTGCCGGACAAGGACGAGGATGGGACGGTGCGCGGCGCCTACTCGCTCGTGGTCGACGTCGACGACGACCACCGCATGCGCGAGGCGCTGCAGCGCCAGGAGGCGCAGCTGCGTCATTTCGCCGAGAACCTCCCGGGCCCGGTCGCCGTGGTGGATGCGAACTACCGCTACGTCTTCGCGAACAAGGTGTTCCAGCGCATGCGCGGGCTGGCGCTCCCGGAGATCGTCGGCCGCCACGTGACCGAGGTGCTGGGCGAGGAGCTCTCGAAGCTCTACTTCGATCCCTTCCTCGAGCGGCTGCACCGCGGCGAGACCTGCACCTACGAGCGGCGCGTGGGCCCGCCGGGGACGGAGCAGCGCTGGCACCTGGTGCGCGTCGCGCCCATCCTCGACGCGCAGGGCCGCTTCGACGGCGCCTACATCGTCGCGAGCGACGTGCACGACCTCAAGCTCGGCGAGGAGCGCCTTCGCGAGCAGCAGGCGCGCCTGCGGCTCTTCGCGGACAACATCCCCGACGCCGTGGCCTACCTGGATCGCGATCGCCGCATCCTCTTCGCCAACCGCCAGTTCGCCGCGCTGCGCGGAGCGTCCATCGAGGACATCCTCGGCAAGACCACCGCCGAGGCGATGGGCCCCGAGGTGGCGGCGTGGATCGCCGAGCGCACGCAGAAGGTGCTCCACCGCGGCGAAGTCGTGACCTACGAGCGCCTCACCCAGCTTCCCGAAGGCGAGAAGCGCTGGTTCCACGTGAAGGCCGTGCCGCACTTCGGCGATGCGGGCGAGGTGGTCGGCATGTACGTCGTCGCCCACGACATCCACGAGGTGAAGGCGGCGCAGGCCCGGCTCGCCGCCCGCGAGGAGGAGCTGCGCTTCTTCGCGGAGAACATCCCGGAGGCCATCTGCTACGTGGATCTCGAGCGCGGGTGCACCTTCGTGAACAACGTGTTCCTCGCCACGCGCGGCGTCTCGCGGGCGGATGCGCTCGGCAAGTTCCCCGAGGACGTCTACCCGCCCCAGGTGCTGGAGAAGCTCTCGCCGCACCTCGAGCGGGTGATGGCGGGGGAAGAGGCCACCTACGAGCGCGCGGTCCGCCTTCCCTCGGGCGAGGAGCGCTGGGTGCGCGTGCGCCTCACGCCCCGGCACGATGCGGCCGGCGTCGTGCGCGGCTACTACGTCGTCTCCACCGACATCCACGAGATCAAGGAAGCGCAGGCGGAGGTCGAGGACAAGGAGCGCCAGCTTCGCCAGGTGATCGATTCGGTCCCCACGCCCATGTGCTACGTGGATGCGCAGATGCGCTACCGCTACGTGAACAACGCGTTCCTCGACTACATCGGGCTCAGGCCGCGCGAGATCGTCGGCCGCCCGGTGATCGACGTGCTGGGCGAGGAGCGCTACCGCCAGCTCCATCCGCACCTCGAGCGGCTGAAGATGGGCGAGTCGCTCGCGGTCGAGCGGCTGGTGCGCTTCGCCGATGGCCGCGCGCGCTGGATGATCGTGCGCCTCACGCCGCGCATCTCCGGCGGCGATTACCTCGGCTACTACGCCACCACCAGCGACATCCACGAGCAGAAGGTGGTCGAGGAGGAGCTGCGCCGCGCCAACGGCATCCTCTCGGCGCACTTCGACAACACGCCGCTCGCGGTGATCGAGTGGGATACGGAGCTGCGCATCGTGCGCTGGTCGGGGCAGGCCGAGTCGATCTTCGGCTGGAACGCCACGGAGGCCCTCGGCCGCGCGCTCGCCACGTGGCGCCTGGTGTACGAGGATGACCGCGGCTCGGTCGAGCAGGCGATCGACGAGCTGGTGCAGGGCCCGGGACGGCACGCGACGCTTCTCAGCCGCAGCTACCGCAAGGACGGCTCGGTCATCTGGGTGGAGTGGCACCACTCCGCGCTGCGCGACGACGCGGGCCACCTCGTCTCCATCCTGTCGCTCGCGCAGGACGTCTCCTCGCGCATCCAGGCGGAGGAGCGCCTGCAGTACATGGCCACGCACGACGGGCTCACGGGCCTGCCCAACAGCGTGCTGCTGAACGACCGCCTCGATGCCGCGCTGGTGCGCGCGCGCCGCAGCCACAAGCGCGTGGGCGTGATGTTCCTCGACCTCGACCACTTCAAGGACGTGAACGACACGCTCGGCCACCGCGTGGGCGACCTGCTGCTGAAGGAGCTCGCGCGCCGCATCCGCGGGGCGCTGCGCCAGAGCGACGTGCTCGCGCGCGTCTCCGGCGACGAGTTCGTGGTGATCCTCGAGGAGTTCCCCGACGACAACGCGCCGGAGCTGGTCGCGCGCAAGGTGCTGGACGAGGTGCGCCGCCCGTTCCACATCGAGGGCCACGAGATCCACGTGAGCGGCAGCCTCGGGCTCGCGTTGCATCCCGACGACGGCGCGGATGTCGAGACGCTGCTCAAGAACGCGGATGCGGCGATGTACCACGCGAAGGAGCTGGGGAGGAACGGCTTCCGGCTCTTCTCCACGGAGCTCGCCGAGCGCCGCTCGCAGCGCCTCCAGGTGGAGACCGCGCTGCGCCGCGCCCTGCGCGCGAACGAGCTCGCGCTGCACTACCAGCCGATCGTCGATACGGATACGGGCGAGGTGCGCCGCGCCGAGGCGCTGCTGCGCTGGCACGACCCGGACCGCGGTCTGGTGCTGCCGCAGGGCTTCGTGCCGCTCGCCGAGGAAAGCGGCCTCGGCCACGCGGTGGGCCACTGGGTGCTCGATGCGGCATGCCGGCAAGCGCGCGCGTGGCGCGACGCCGGCCTGGGCGGCATCGTCGTCTGCGTGAACCTCTCGGCCGGGCAGCTGCGCGACACGGGAATGATCGCGGATCTCAAGCGCACGCTCGCCGAGACCGGCTGCGAGCCGGCCTGGCTGCAGCTCGAGATCACCGAGACCAGCATGGTGCGCGACGTGGAGGGCGCGAGCCTCGTGCTCTCGAAGCTGCGCGCGCTCGGCGTGCGCATCGCCATCGACGACTTCGGCACCGGCTTCTCGAGCCTGTCGCACCTGCGCCACCTGCCGGTGGACGTGCTCAAGATCGACAAGGCCTTCGTCGCCGACATCGACGCGGAGCCGGAGCGCCGCGGGCGCGGTGGCTCGCGTCCGGAAAGCGCGGGCGGCGCGGCGATCGTCTCCGCGGTCATCGGGCTCGCGCGCGGCCTGGGCCTCGATGTCGTCGCCGAAGGCGTCGAGCGCAAGTCGCAGCTGCACTTCCTCGCGCGGCAGGGCTGCGCCGCCTGCCAGGGCTACCTTCTCTGCCCGCCCCTGCCGGCCGCCGAGTTCGAGGCGTGGCTACGCAACCGCGCCAGGATCGGCGGCCGGCGCAAGGCGAAGAAGAAGGCGCGCGCCTCCTAGCGCGTCAGGCCTGCTTCACGACGAGGCGGTTCTTCACCTCGCGCACGCCCTTCGCCTGCTGCGCGATCTGCTCGGCGCGCGAGCGCGCCGCGTCGCTTTCCGCCTGGCCCTTCAGCGTCACCACGCCGTCGCGGGTGTCGACGTCGATCTTGAGGACGCTCAGGTTCGGGTCCTTGAGGATGTCGGCCTTGATCGCGGCGGTGATCGCGGCGTCGGAGAGCACTTCGCGCGCTTCGCGGCCGGTGTCGTGCATCTTGTCGCCCGCCTCGTCGCGCTTTTCCGCGAGCGTGTCGTGCGCATCGTTCTCGGCGTGCTTGTCCGGCGTGACGGCCGCGTCGAGGCGGTTGCCCACGTCCGAGATCGCGTTGCCGGCGCGATGGCCCGCGTCCTTCAGCGCGTCCTTCGTCTTGTCGAGGGCGGCGTCGGCCTTGCGTCCCACTTCGGCGCCGGTGCGATCGGCGCGGTCCATCGCCTGGCGGTCGCAAGCCGCGAGCGTGAGCGCGGCGATCGCCGCGGCGAGCGCGGCACGGGGGAATTCCTTTCTCATTGTCGGGTCTCCTGCGGTTGGGGTTTAGCTAGCGGCATCGTATGACCCGCGCCGCGCCGCCACCGTCGGCGCCCCCCGCAAACGGCGTCGGCGTCGCGCGCAAACGCATGTCGGTTCGAGCCGACACGGCGTTGTCGGACGAGTCCCACGCCGGAATGAGCGCTTTCCTTGTCGTGGGCCGCGCGCGGTTCCGACAGAGCCCGCACGGCCCACTGCCTAATCTTGGCGAGGTGGGTGCGCGCGGTTGCGCCGCGCGTGCGCCGCACGATTCCGGACGTGACAACGAATCCGATACCCGAGAGCCGAAACCCAAGGAGAACGCCATGCGCAGCAGCAGCCCATCGAACCCCGTGGCCCGCGACATCCAGAACGTCGTGTCCGACGCCCAGGACCTCCTGAAGACCGTCCAGGACCAGGGCGGCGACAAGATCGGCGAGATGCGCGCGAAGATGCAGACCCAGATCGACGCCGCCCGCCAGACGCTGAACGAGCTGCAGCACAACGTGCAGGACGGCGCGAAGATGGCGATGGACACCACCGACGAGTACGTGCGCTCGAACCCGTGGCGCGCGGTCGGCATCAGCGCGGGCATCGGCGCGCTGATCGGGTTCCTGATCGCCCGCCGCTGAAGGGAGCCGGCGTGATCCGCCAGGTGACCGGCATCGTGGGCGACGTGCGCGGCCTCGCGCATTCGGGCGTGCGCGCGGTGCGCACGCGCCTGGAGCTCGCGGCGATCGAGCTCACCGAGGAGAAGGCGTGGCTGGTGCGCTTCGTGATGGTCGGCGTGGCCGCGCTCTACCTCATCACCTTCGGACTGCTGCTCGGCATCTGCGCGCTCACCCTCTGGGCTTCCGAGGAGAACCGTCCCGCGATCCTCGGCGGCTTCACCGCGGTCTTCCTGGTCGTCGGCATCGGCTGCGCTGTCTACATCTGGCTGCAGTCGCGCCGCAGGCACCCGATCTTCCAGGAGACGATCGCGGTCCTCAAGGGCGACGAGCAGGCGCTGCGGCAGACCCTGCAGGGAGCGGGAGATGACTGAGATCGACACGCTGCGGCGAAGGCGGGAGCTGGTGATGCTCTCGGCGGAGCTGCAGCGCGCGACGATCGCGCGGCGCTTGTCGCGCATCGAGGCGAACCCCGCGCGCGTGGCCCTGGGCTACGTCGCGAAGGTCGCGAGCCGCCCGCTGCTCCTCACCCTCGGATCGAGGGCGGTGCGGCTCGCGGTGCGTGCGTATCGGAGGCGATCCGTGGAAAAAGGACGCCATTGAAAAACCAACCCACCCTCTAGCGTAAGGAGATCTTCATGCTTTACTGGGCAGCTGTGTTCTTCATCGTCGCTCTGATCGCGGCGGTCCTGGGCTTCGGCGGCATCGCCGCGGGCGCCGCGGGCATCGCCAAGATCCTGTTCTTCATCTTCCTCGTCGCGTTCGTGGTGTCGCTCCTGATGGGCGTGTTCCGCCGCGGCGTATAGGAGCCCGACCATGCTCACTCGACACTGGTTGGCGGCGGCCTCGGCCGCCGCCGTGGTGACTCTCGCGGCCGGTTGCGCCGACGTACCGCAGTACGCCGGCGAGCCCGGCCCGGGATACCGCGGCACGGCCTCGGTGGACCGCGACGCGCACGGTCGCTACGACGATTCGCGCTATGCCGATTCCCGCTACCGCGACGGCGACTACCGGAGCGGTGAAGGCCGCGTGGTCGCCATCGACGTGGTGCGCGACTCCGGCCACGCCTCCGGCGGCGGCGCGCTGCTGGGCGGCATCGCCGGCGGCGTGCTCGGGCACCAGATCGGCAGCGGCCGAGGCAACACGGCGGCGACGATCGCGGGCGCCGCGGGCGGCGCGCTCGTGGGCAACGAGATCGAGAAGCGCCGCTCCGGCTCGGACTACTACCGCGTCACGGTGCGCTTCGACGACGGCCGCGAGGCGACGTTCGACCGCGATGCGATCGACGACCTCCGCGTCGGCGACCACGTGCGCGTCGACAACGGGAGGCTCTTCCGCGACTAGCCGTCGCGCGCGGCACGCGGGCGTGGGTTAAGATTTTGCCCATGGCCGCGCGCCGCGCTCACCGCGGCCATGGCGCTTCGCGGCGCCGTGGCCGCTTCCATTTGCATCGTCCCGAATGAAACCGCTGCAGCCTCCCGGATCCGCGCCTGCCGCCGCGCAGGCTCCCTCCCCGTCTTCCCTAGAGCCGCTCCTCGAGAGCCTCGAGGCCGCGCTCGGCCGGATCGAGCGCGCGCGCGACGAGCGCGAGCGCGAGGCGTCGGTGCGCGAGGCGCGCACGGCGCTCGGGCAGGTGCGCGAGCGCATCGGCGACGACGGCGACCTCGCGGCGCTCTCCGCGTTCCTGCAGTCGCGTGGCGAGCGCGACAAGTCGAGCCTCGCGCGCGAGCTGCACGACCAGCTCGGCGGCATCCTCACGCCCGCGAAGATGGACCTCGCGTGGCTGCGCGCGCGCCTGGGCGACGACGCGCAGTACGCCACTCGCATGGCGCGGCTCGACGCGCTCATCGACCAGGCGATCGATCTCAAGCGCCGCATCATCGAGAAGCTGCGGCCGTCGCTCCTCGACCACCTCGGCCTCGCCGC
>DASUXK010000175.1:0-2435 GCA_036377935.1 Usitatibacter sp. | reverse complement strand
GCTCGATCACGTGATGGACCAGACGGCGATCACGTACCCCTTCGTCACCGTCAACGAGCTCACGGGCGAGATGATCAAGACGATCCTCGAGGACGTCTGCGACAACCTCTTCAACCCCGATCCGTACTACCAGCAGGGCGGGGACATGGTGCGCGTGGGCGGCCTCACCTACACGTGCATCCCGAACGAGACGATCGGCAAGCGCATCGCGGACATGCGCCTCGACGGCCGGCCCATCGACCCGAAGAAGACGTACAAGGTGGCCGGCTGGGCGCCCGTGGCGGAGGGCGCGAAGGGCGAGCCCGTCTGGGACGTGATCGCCGCCTACCTGCGCGACCGCAAGAGCGTCCCGCCCCCGAAGCTCAACCTCCCGCGCCTGGTGGGCGTCGAAGGCAACCCGGGCATCGGTTAGGGTCCGACCCTAATAACTTGCCACCGCCCCGTCGGAGCGCGGATCCGATCCGCCCTCGAGAAGGCCGTCGGCGTTGCGCACGATCGCGCCCGCGTGGCCCACGACCTCGTCGAAGGCGCCGACCACTTCCACCTCGTGGCCCATGCGCGCGAGCGTCTCGATCACCTCCGGCGGGAAGCGCGACTCGAGCTTCAACGTATCGCTCGTCTGCCCCCACGTGCGCCCCAGGAGCCAGCGGGGCGCCTCGATCGCTTCCTGCGGATTCATCCCGAAGACCGCGGTGCGCGTGAAAACCGCGCTCTGGGTCTGCGGCTGCCCGTCGCCGCCCATGTTCCCGTAGGCCATCGTGCGCCCGTCGGAGAGCAGGGCGAGGGCGGGATTGAGGGTGTGGAAGGGCTTGCGG
Organism: Usitatibacter sp.; assembly: GCA_036377935.1. GTDB lineage: Bacteria > Pseudomonadota > Gammaproteobacteria > Burkholderiales > Usitatibacteraceae > Usitatibacter. The sequence goes on along the minus strand of DASUXK010000175.1, from coordinate 1,620 downwards.
CCGGGCTTGAGGCAATTGAGCGCGCGCTCGTCGAGCGAGAAGCTGCAGCCGCGGTTCTGCCAGTTGATGCCCGACTCCGCGAGCACGACCCCGCTGCCGTACTCGTGGTAGAGGCTCTGGATGAAGCTCACGGCGCAGCCGCGCGAATCGATCGCGCCCATCCAGATGGTGTCGGCGGGCCCCTTGCCGGCGCCCCAGGGCGCCGCGCGCGCGCGATCGATGCGGCCCGCGAGCTCCTTCACCTTTCCGGGCGCGAGGAAGGACTGCGCGTCGACGGTCATGTACGCGGGGTCGGTCACATGGCGGTCGCGGATGGCGAAGGCCTGTTTCACCGCTTCCACGCAGAGGTGCACGTAGTCGGCGCCGCGCGGGTCGACGCGCCCGATGCCGAGCGAATCGAGGATGCCGAGGATGAGGAGCGAGACCACGCCCTGGGTGGGCGGCGGCATGTTGTAGAGCGTGCCCAGCGAGTGCTCGAGGTGCAGCGGCTCGCGCCACTGGGCGCGATGGCGCTCGAGGTCGGCGAGCGCGACCGGGCTGCCCGTCGCCGCGAGGTCGCGCGCGATCGACCGCGCGAGGTCGCCGCGATAGAAATCGGCGAGCCCCGCGTGCGTGAGCTGCTCCAGCGTGGCGGCGAGCCGCGGATTGCGGAAGCGCGTGCCCGTGACGGGCGCGGCGCCGTCCGCGAGGAACGTCTCGTCGAAGCCCGGTTGCCCGCGAAGCCCCTCGAGCTTCGCCTGCGTGGTCGCCGTCTGGCTGCGCGTGACGGCGATGCCCTCGCGCGCGTAATGCACCGCATCGGCGAGCAGGCGCGAGAGCGGCATGCGTCCGCCCAGCTGCGCGGCGCCCAGCGAGAGCGCGAGCTCCCAGCCGGAGACCGTGCCCGCGACGGTGTTCGCGGCGATCCCGCCGCGGAAGGGAATCGACGCGAGGCCCCGCTCGCGATAGCTTGCGATGCTCGCGGCCGATGCGGCCGCGCCGCATGCGTCGATGGCGCGAGGCGGCTCGCCGGGCACGTGGATCAGCCAGAACGCGTCGCCGCCGATGGAGTTCATGTGCGGATAGACGACGGCGATGGTCGCGGCGGCGGCGACCATCGCTTCGATCGCGTTGCCGCCCTCGCGCATCACGGCGAGCGCGGACTGCGCCGCGAGCGAATGGGGCGCGACCGCCATGCCGCGCGTGCCGCGGATCGGTTGGCTCATCGGGGAGGGACTCCGGAAATTCGAACGGAATGCTGCGATCGGGATTCTAGCGCAAGGATGCCGTTGACCTCCATCAATTGCCTTTTGCGCCTCGTTTGGGGACACTGGCGGCGCCGCGCGCCAGCGCAGCCCTCGAGGGGAGAACCACAATGAATGCGCTGCTCCGCTTTTCGGCGATTGTCGACATGGTGAATTCCTGGATCGGACGCAAGGCCGCCTGGCTCGGGCTGATCGCGGTCCTGGTGTGCACCGCCAACGCCACCGCCCGCTATGCGTTCAACATGGCCTCGAACGCCTGGCTCGAGCTGCAGTGGTACCTCAACTCGGCGGTGTTCCTCCTCGTCGCGGGCTACACGCTCAAGCGCAACGAGCACGTGCGCATCGACGTGATCGCGGGCAAGCTCTCGCCGCGCGC
>DASUXK010000174.1:0-15941 GCA_036377935.1 Usitatibacter sp. | reverse complement strand
CGAGCATGGGCGGAATCGTGGTCGAAAGCGGCAGGTTCCCGTGGGACAACGGCAAGTTTCCCGCGATGACGGAGCCCTCGGCCGGCTACCACGGCGTGCGCTTCTACGAGACGTTCGGCGATTTCGGCTTCACCATGAAGGCGCGCATGGAGATCCTGCGCGTGTTCGGTCCCACGATCTCGCCCTTCAACGCGTGGCTCATGATCCAGGGGCTGGAGACGCTGCCGCTGCGCATGGCGCGGCACATCGAGAACACGTCGCGCATCGTGCGCTTCCTCGTCTCGCACGAGGCGGTGGAACGCGTGAACCATCCCGACGTCGAGTCGCATCCGGACCACGCGCTCGCGCGCAGGCTCTACCCGCGCGGCGCGAGCGCGATCCTGTCCTTCGAGTTGAAAGGCGGCCGCGAGGCGGGCCGGCGCTTCATCGAGGCGCTCTCGCTCTTCTCGCACCTCGCCAACATCGGCGACGCGAAGTCGCTGGTGATCCACCCGGCGACGACCACGCACTACCGCATGGACGATGCCGCGCTCGCCGCCGCCGGCATCACGCCCGGCACCGTGCGCCTCTCGATCGGCCTCGAGCATCCCGACGACCTCGTCGAGGATCTGTCGCGCGCGCTTCGCGCCGCGCGCAGGTAGGCGCGAGGCGCATGCAGTTCATCGTCGAAGGCTATCCCGCGTTCGCCTACACGGGCGGCGTGCCGTTCGCGCCGTCGAAGGAGGCGGTGGTGATGGTGCACGGCGCGGCTTTCGACCACAGCGTCTGGCAATGGCAATCGCGCTACCTCGCGCACCATGGACATGCCGTGCTCGCCGTGGACCTGCCCGCGCACGGCAAGAGCCCCGGCGCGATCCGCACCAGCGTCGAGGCGCTCGCGCGCTGGCTCGTGGCCTTCCTCGACGCCGCCGGCGTGGAGAAGGCCGCGCTCGTCGGGCACAGCATGGGCTCGCTCGTCACGCTGCAGGCGGCGATCGACGTGCCCGCGCGCGTCTCGCGGCTCGCGCTCGTGGGCACCTCGGTGCCGATGGCGGTGGGCGAGGCGTTCCTCGCGGCGGCGCGCGACGACTCGCCCGCGGCGCTGGACATGGAGGCGGTGTGGGGGCATGCGCGCGGGACGCTGCTCGCCTCGAGCGCGGTGCCGGGCGTCTCGCTCCTCGGCGCGAGCCGGCGGCTCAACGGGCGCGCGCGCCGCGGTGTGCTCGCCGCCGACCTCGCGGCCTGCCAGGCCTACCAGCCCGCGAACGATGCGCTCGCCGCGCTCGCGATGCCGGTGCTCGTGGCCGCCGCGAAGCGCGACCAGATGACGCCCTGGAAGGCGGGCAGATCGGTCGCCGATCGCATCCCCGGCGCACGCTTCGTTTCCATCGACGCCGGGCACTCGATGATGACCGAGGCACCGCGGGAGACTTTGGCGGCGCTGCGCGAGTTTCTCTCCGGGGGTGGTTAGGGCGGGGATCCGTGTTCCCCGCCTCGATCTCCAGCAGCAGCGGCCGCGTCCTGCTTGCGGCCCTCCTCCTGCTGCAGGCGCCACATCTCGGCGAAGCGGCCGTTCGCGGCGAGGAGCTCGCGGAAGGAGCCGCGCTCGGCGATGCGCCCGTGGTCGAGCACGAGGATCTCGTCGGCGTCGACGATCGTGGACAGGCGATGCGCGATCACGAGCGTCGTGCGGTCGCGCGAGATCTCCGCGAGCTCGGCCTGGATCGCCTTCTCGGTGCGTGAATCGAGCGCCGAGGTGGCCTCGTCGAAGACGAGGATCGGGGGATCCTTGAGCACGGTGCGGGCGATGGAGACGCGCTGCTTCTCCCCGCCGGAAAGCTTGAGTCCGCGCTCGCCCACGGTGGTCTCCCACCCCGCCGGCAGCCGCGCGATGAAATCCGCGATGTGCGCCACGCGCGCGGCGTTCTCCACCTCCTCGCGCGTGGCGTCGGGGTGCCCGTAGGCGACGTTGTAGCGGATCGTGTCGTTGAAGAGCACGGTGTCCTGGGGCACCACGCCGATCGCGGCGCGCACGCTCGCCTGCGTCACCTCGCGGATGTCCTGGCCGTCGAGGGTGATGCGGCCCGCGTCCACGTCGTAGAAGCGGAAGAGCAGGCGCGCGAGCGTGGACTTGCCCGAGCCGCTCGCGCCCACCACCGCGACCTTGCGCCCCGCGGGCACCTCGAAGCTCACGTCGTGGAGGATGCGCCGCTCCGGGTCGTAGCCGAAATCGACGTGCTCGAAGCGGATCGCGCCGCCGGCGACCGCGAGGGGCCGCGCCCCGGGGCGGTCCTCCACCTCCCGGTTCTCGGAGAGCAGCGTGAACATGCGCTCCATGTCCGTGAGCGCCTGCTTGATCTCGCGGTACATCACGCCGAGGAAGTTGAGCGGGATGTAGAGCTGGATGAGGAGCGCGTTCACCATCACGAGGTCGCCCAGCGTGAGGTTGCCGGCGACGATGCCCTCGGCGGCGCGCCACATGAGCAGCGCCACGGCCGCGGCGATCACGGTCGCCTGCACCGCGTTCAGGAACCCGAGCGAGGTCTCGCTCGTCACGACGGCGCGCTCGTAGCTCTGCAGGTTCGAGTCGTAGCGGCGCGCCTCGTACGACTCGTTGCCGAAGTACTTCACCGTCTCGTAGTTGAGGAGCGAGTCGATGGCCTTGGTGTTGGCCTTGGAGTCCATCTCGTTCATCTGGCGCCGGTGCTGCGTGCGCCATTCCGAGATCGTGAACGTGAGGCCGACGTAGACCACGAGCGCCGCGACGGTGATGACCCCGAACCAGATGTCGAAGCGGTAGACCAGGAAGCCGGTGACGAGCGCGATCTCGAGCAGCGTCGGCAGCACGCTGAACACCATGAACGAGAGCAGCGTCGAGATGCCGCGCGTGCCGCGCTCGATGTCGCGCGTGAGCCCGCCCGTCTGGCGCTCGAGGTGGAAGCGCAGCGACAGCGCGTGCAGGTGGTGGAACACCTCGAGGGCGATGCGGCGCATCGCGCGCTGCGCGACCTTCACGAACACGATGTCGCGCAGCTCGTTGAAGATCGTGCTCGACAGGCGCAGCACCGCGTAGGCGACGAGCAGCGCGGCGGGAATCGCCGCGACCTGCGCGGGGCCCGAGAGCGAATCGACGATCCGCTTCATCACCATCGGCACGGCGATGTTGGCGAGCTTGGCCGTGACGAGGAAGACCACGGCGAGGAGCACGCGGCCGCGGAATTCCCACAGGTACGGCATCAGCCGGCGGACCACGGCGAGGTCGCCGCGGGGCGCGCCGGGGGCGGGGGAGGCCTGCGACGCGGCGCTGGCGGCGAGCGGCGTCGTGCCGGAAGGGGCGTTCATGGATCGAGACATGGTAGCAGCGGGCGCCGTTTCCAATGGGGCGCGCCGCGCCGTCGGCGCCCGCTTGCGCCGATCGGAACGGTCGCGCCGCGCGCACCGTCACGCCCCGGCCAAACGCCGCGCATAGCCTCGATCGGGACTCGGCGTGGACGCCGAGGAGGTGACCCATGGCTTCCCTGGCATCGCTCCGATCGATCTTGCGCGCAGGCGGCGTCGCGGCGGCATTCGCCGTCGCGGGCCTGCTCGCCGTCGCGCCGCCGGCGCTCGCGGCGAGCGCGCAATCCGTGGCCGACACGCGGCGCGAGCCGCCGGCGGCCGACGCGCAGTACCAGCGCCTGGTGCGCGCGGCGAAGGCGGTCGTGGCGGTGAAGGTGCACGCGCTGCCGGATGCGCGCAGCAACGAGACGCTGGGGCGGGATCGCAACGGCTCCGGCGTCGTCATCGCCGACGACGGCCTCGTGCTCACCATCGGCTACCTCGTCCAGGAAGCGGACCAGGTGTCGGTGACCGACTCCGACGGCCAGACCGTCCCGGCCGCGGTGGTGGGCTACGACGACGCCACCGGCTTCGGCCTGGTGCGTCCGCTGGGCCGCCTCGCGGCGCAGCCGATCCGCATGGGAAGCTCGGCGCCCATCGCCCAGCTCGACCGCCTCATGATCGTGAGCGGCGGCGAGGGCCAATCCATCTCCATCGCGACGGTGGTCGCCAAGCGCCGGTTCGCGGGCTACTGGGAATACCTCATCGACGACGCGATCTTCACCGTTCCGCCGCGGCTCGACCACAGCGGCGCGGCGCTCGTGAACCAGCAAGGCGAGCTGGTCGGAATCGGCTCGCTCTTCGTGATGGACGCGATGCAATCGGACCAGCGCATCCCGGGCAACATGTTCGTGCCGATCGACCTGCTCAAGCCCGCGCTGGGCGAGATGCTGCGCTCGGGCGAGCAGGAGGCGAGCCACCGGCCGTGGCTCGGCGTGGACTCGCTGGAGGAGGACGGGCGCGTGAAGGTGATGGACGTGAGCGCGGAAGGGCCGGCGGCGAAGGCGGGCCTCAAGGCGGGCGACATCATCCTGTCCGTCGACGGCGAGCCGGTCGACACGCTTCCCAAGCTCTACCGCCGCGTCTGGAGCGCGGGCCCGCCGGGCACCGAGGTGCGCCTCACCGTGCTGCAGGGCGTGGCCGTGCACGAGCTCATGGTGCGCTCCATCGACCGGCAGCAGTTCGTGCGCCACAAGCCGGGCGTCTGACCGCTGCGCGGACGCAGCCTATGATGCGCGGATGACCGCGCCCGGGGCCATTAGCCTGCGCCGCATCCTCTATGCGGCGGCATTTCTTCGCGCGCTGGGCGTGGGCCTGCTCGCGGTGACGATCGCGCTCTACTGCGCGCGCCTGGGCCTCGCGCCGGCCCGCATCGGCGCGGTGCTCTCCGCCGCCCTCTGGGGCGGCGCCGCGGCGACGCTCGCCACGCTCCTCGCCGGCCCGCGGATCGCGCCGCGCGCGCTGCTGCTGGCGCTCACGCTCGTCCCGGCGGCCGCCGGCGCGGTGTTCCTCGCGACCGACAGGTTCGCGCTGCTCCTCGCCTCGGCTTTCGCGGGCATGTTCGCGGTGCACGGGCGCGACCGGGGCGCGATCCCGATCCTCGAGCAGGCGTTGCTGCCGGCGACCGCCGGCGACGCGGATCGCACGCGCGTGTTCGCCTGGTACAACGTGCTGCTCGATGCCGGCTATGCCGGCGGCGGCTTCCTCGCGGGACTGCCCTCGCTCCTCGCCTCCCGGGGCGGCATGACCGATCTCGCGGCGCTGCGCGCGACCCTCGCGCTCTTCTGCGTGCTCTACCTCGCCGCCGCGCTGCTCTACGCGCGGCTTCCCGCCGCCCTTCCCGCGGCGCGCGCGACGGCACTCGGGGCGCTCTCGCCCGAATCGCGCCCGCGCATCGCCAAGATCTCGGGGCTCTTCCTCCTGGACGCGTTCGGCGGCGGCTTCATCGGCTCCGCGCTCTTCGCCTACTTCTTCGCCGAGCGCTTCGGCGCCGGCACCGCGACCGTCGCGGCGTTGTTCGGCACCGGCCGCCTGCTCTCGGCCGGCTCGCACCTGGTCGCGGCCTGGCTCGCGCGCCGGATCGGGCTCGTGAACACGATGGTGTACACGCATATCCCGTCGAGCGTCCTGCTCTTCACCATCGTGGCGAGCGGCGACTTCACGGTCGCGGCGGCCCTCTTCCTGCTTCGCGAAGGCCTGAACGAGATGGACGTGCCCACGCGCCAGTCGTACGTCATGGCGATGGTGCGCCCCGATGAGCGCCTCGCCGCCGCGGGGGTGACGAGCCTCGTGCGCTCGGGAGGGTGGGCCGCCGCGCCGGCGGTCGCCGGCTGGCTGATGCAGGCGGGCGGGCTGGGGTTGCCGTTGATCGTGGCCGGGACGACGAAGATCGCCTACGACCTGCTGCTGTGGCGCGAATTCCGGCGCGTCGTGCCTCCGGAGGAAGCGGTCGTCACGCAGTGATGCGAGCGAAAGCGCCGGCCCCCCCCGTCGAGGCCCGCTAGAATCGGTCCATGGAGGCGGCGCCCATCCTCGATTCGGCGACGCGGCTCGGCGCGGGCCACCGCGGCCGCGTCGTGGCCTGCGGCTCCCACGGCGGCGTCTATGCCGCGTGGCTCGCGGCGCGCGCGGGCGTGCGGGCGATCGTGCTGAACGACGCGGGCATCGGGCGGGCGCGTGCGGGTGTCGCGGGCCTCGCCTGGCTGGATGCGCTCGGCATCGCGGCATGCGCGGTCGACTTCCGCAGCGCGCGCATCGGCGATGGGGCGGACACGTTGCGCTCCGGCGTCATCTCGACCGTGAACGAATGCGCCGGGCGCGCCGGCTGCGCGCCGGGCATGCGGTGCGCCGAAGCCATCGAGCACCTGGAAGCGAACGCACCGGCCGCGCCCGCCGCGCTCGAGGTGCCGGGCGTGGGCGAGACGCGCCATGCCGTCGCGAGCACCGGGCACCGTCCCGTGTGGGCCCTCGACTCGGCCGCCCTGGTGCGGCCGGCCGATGCGCATGCGATCCTCGTCACGGGCTCGCACGGCGCGCTTCTCGGGGGTAAGCCCGACCACGTGCTCGACGTGGCCGCGCACGCCGCGTTCTTCAACGATGCGGGCGGCGGCAAGGACGACGCGGGTTATTCGCGGCTGGGGGCGCTCGACGCGCGCGGCATCGCCGCGGCGACGGTGAGCTGCGAGAGCGCCCGCATCGGCGAGGGGCTCTCGACGTACGGGAGCGGCGTGCTCTCGCGCGTCAACGCGGCGATGCGGCGCCTGGACGTGCCCGAAGGAATGACGTGCCGCGAGGCGGTGGCGCGGCTGCTCGGCCTGGGCTGAGACGCAAAACGAGGCGAAAACTCAGTCGCAGACCGCCGGGGTTTCGTGGAAGGACTGGCCGCCGCCGTAGCTCTTGAGCTTCTCGAGCTTCCCGCCCTTGGTGAGCTTCACCGCGCAGTACTTGAGCTCGGCGATCTTGCCGAACGGATCGAGCGCGGGGTTGGTGAGGATGTTCGCCGCCGCCTCGTAGTAGGCGAACGGGATGAACACCGTGCCGCGCGGCGTGCCGTCGTCGGCGCGCGCCGTGAGCACGATCTCGCCGCGGCGCGAGGCGACCGTGACCGCATCGCCGGCGCGGGCGCCGAGGGCGTCGAGATCCAGCGGATGCACGTACACGACGGCCTGCGGCTCGATCGCGTCGAGCACCGAGGCGCGGCGCGTCATCGCGCCGGTGTGCCAGTGCTCGAGCTGCCGGCCGGTGATGAGCACGAACGGATACGCGTCGTCCGGGCGCTCGTTCGCCGGGATGATGTCCGCCGGCACGAACTTGCCGCGCCCGCTCTTCGTCGGGAAGCTCTCGACGAAGACGACGGGCTGGCCCGGATCGTCCTCGGTGCGGCAGGGATACGTCACCGAGGACTGCTCCTCGAGTCGCTCCCAGGAGATGCCGTTGATCGAGTTCATCGCCTGGCGCATCTCCTCGTAGACCTGCGCCACGCCGCTCTCCGGCCCCGTGTAGTTCCAGCCGCACCCCAGGCGCTTGCCCATCTCCTGGATGATCCACAGGTCCTGGCGCGCGTCGCCCGGCATGTCGAGCGCGCGGCGGCCGAGCTGCACCATGCGATCGGTGTTGGTGACCGTGCCGGTCTTCTCGGGCCATGCGGAGGCGGGGAGCACGACGTCCGCGAGGTACGCCGTCTCGGTGAGGAAGATGTCCTGCACGACCATGTGCTCGAGCTTCGCGAGGCCCTCGCGCGCATGGTGCGCGTTGGGATCGGACATCGCGGGGTTCTCGCCCTCGACGTACATGCCCTTGATCCGCCCTTCGCACGCGGCGTCCATGATTTCCACCACGGTGAGGCCGGGCTTGTGGTCGAGGCTGCGCCCCCAGAACTTCTCGAAGCGCTCGATCGCCTTGGGATCGTCCACCTTCTGGTAGTCCGGGTACATCATCGGGATGAGTCCCGCGTCGGAAGCGCCCTGCACGTTGTTCTGCCCGCGCAGCGGATGCAGGCCCGTGCCGGGACGCCCCACCTGCCCGGTCATGAGCGAGAGCGCGATGAGGCAGCGCGCGTTGTCGGTGCCGTGCACGTGCTGCGAGACGCCCATGCCCCAGAGGATCATCGAGCCCTTCGAGGTCGCGTACGCGCGCGCCACCTCGCGGATCGTCTCCGCCGGGATGCCGCAGATGGGCGCCATCAGCTCGGGGGTGAAGCCCTTCGAGTTCTGCTTGAGGGCCTCGTAGTTCTCGGTGCGCTGGCGCACGAACTCCTCGTTCACGAGCCCTTCCTCGATGATCGTGTAGATCATCGCGTTGAGGAGCGCGACGTCCGTGTCCGCCTTGAACTGGAGGTAGCGCCAGGCGTGACGCGCGATGTCGTTCCTGCGCGGGTCCATCACGATGAGCTTCGTGCCGTGCTCGGCCGCGTTCTTCATGAAGGTCGCCGCGACCGGGTGGTTCGTGGTCGGGTTGGAGCCGATGATGATCACCACCTCCGCCTTCGCGACGTCGGAGACCTGGTTCGACACCGCGCCGGAGCCCACGCCCTCGAGGAGCGCCGCCACCGACGAGGCGTGGCACAGGCGGGTGCAGTGGTCGACGTTGTTGGTGCCGAAGCCGGTGCGCACCAGCTTCTGGAAGAGGTAGGCCTCCTCGTTGGAGCCCTTGGCGCTGCCGAAGCCGGCGAGCGCCTGGGGGCCGTCGCGGTCGCGGATCTTCTTCAGGCCGCCCGCGGCGAAATCGAGCGCCTCTTCCCAGGTGGCTTCGCGGAACACCTCGCTCCAGCGCAGCGGATCGACGGTGAAATCCGCGGTCTTCGGCACGCCGGGCTTGCGGATGAGCGGCTTCGTGAGGCGATGCGGGTGCTGCACGTAGTCGAAGCCGAAGCGGCCCTTCACGCACAGGCGCCCGTGGTTCGCGGGGCCGTCGCGGCCCTCGACGCGCGCGATCCTGTTGTCCTTCACGTGATAGGTGAGCTGGCAGCCGACGCCGCAGTACGGGCAGACCGAATCGACCTTCTTGTCGGCGACCACCTGGTAGGCGTTCTTCGCCGGCGCGAGCGCCCCGGTGGGGCACGCCTGCACGCACTCGCCGCACGCGACGCACGTGGATTCGCCCATCGGATCGTCCATGTCGAAGACGATCTTCGAGTCGTGGCCGCGGAACGCGTAGCCGATCACGTCGTTCACCTGCACCTCGCGGCAGGCGCGCACGCAGCGCGTGCACTGGATGCAGGCGTCGAGGTTCACGGCCATGGCGGGGTGCGACGGATCGCACGCCGGCTGCTCGCGCATCGCGAAGCGCGGATTCGCCACGCCCAGCTTCTCGCTCCACTGGAAGAGCTCGTTGCCCCCGGGCTTCAGGTCGTTCTTCGGGACGTCGGAGAGCAGCAGCTCGAGCACCATCTTCTGCGAATGCACCGCGCGCGCGGAGGTGCTCTGCACCTCCATGCCCTTCGTGGGATAGCGGCAGCACGACGGCGCCAGCACGCGCTCGCCCTTGATCTCCACCATGCAGGCGCGGCAGTTGCCGTCGGGCCGCATGCCTTCCATGTAGCAAAGGTGCGGGATGTCGGTGCCGTAGCGCTTCGCGGCCTCGATGATCGTCTCGCCCTCGAAGGCCGAGATCGTCTCGCCGTTCAGCTTGAACTCGATGGTTTCGGCCTTGCCGACCGGTTCGTTCATCTTCATTTCGCTACCTCGCTACGCTGCGCTGGCGTTCAAAGCCGGAAACACGGAGGACTCGGAGAAATGCGCTCGCATCGCGTCAGATCTCGTCGGGGAAGTGCTTCGCGACCATGAGGATCGGGTTCGGGGCCGCCTGGCCCAGGCCGCAGATGGACGCGTCGGCCATCGCCTGCGAGAGCTCCTCGAGGAGCTTGCGGTCCCACTTCTTCGATTCCATGAGCTGCGCGGCCTTCGCGGTGCCGACGCGGCACGGCGTGCACTGGCCGCACGACTCGTGCTCGAAGAACTTCATGAGGTTCAGCGCCGCATCCCTCGCCTTGTCCTGGTCGGACAGGACGATCACCGCGGCCGAGCCGATGAAGCAGCCGTGGGGCTGCAGCGTGTCGAAGTCGAGCGGGATGTCGCCCAGCGAAGCGGGCAGGATGCCGCCCGAGGCCCCGCCGGGGAGGTACGCGTAGAACCTGTGCCCGTCCGGCATGCCGCCGCAGTACTCGTCGATGAGCTCCTTCACGGTGATGCCCGCGGGCGCGAGATGCACGCCCGGCTTCTTCACCCGGCCGGAGACCGAGAACGAGCGCAGGCCCTTGCGATCGTGGCGGCCGTGCTTCGTGAACCATGCGGCGCCCTGCTCGAGGAGGTCCCTCACCCAGAAGAGCGTCTCCATGTTGTGCTCGAGCGTCGGGCGCCCGAAGAGGCCCACCTGCGCGACGTACGGCGGGCGCAGCCGCGGCATGCCGCGCTTGCCCTCGATCGACTCGATCATCGCCGACTCCTCGCCGCAGATGTAGGCGCCCGCGCCGCGGCGAAGATGGATGTTCGGGAGGCTCGTTTGTTTGCCGGCTCGTCCCTCGGCCACGGCCGGCGGGTCGGCCTTGAGCGCGGCGATCTCGCGCTCGAGGAGCGCGCGGCACGCATGGTATTCGTCGCGCAGGTACACGTAGATGTCGTCGATGCCCACCGCCCACGCGGCGATGAGCATGCCCTCGAGGAAGCGGTGCGGATCGCGCTCGAGGTAGTGGCGGTCCTTGAACGTGCCCGGCTCCCCCTCGTCGATGTTCACGGCCATGAGGCGCGGAGCCGGCTCGCCGCGCACGATGCGCCACTTGCGGCCGACCGGGAATCCCGCGCCGCCGAGCCCGCGCAGCGCCGAGTCCTCCATCGTCTTGATGACCGATTCGACGTCGCGCTTGCCCGTCACGCACTCGACCCACGTCTTGTAGCCGCCCTGGGCGCGGTAGTCGGCGTAGCCGTGCGCCTGCGGCGCCGGCGGCTCGAGCTTGTTCTCCTTCACCGCCTTGACGACGCCCTGCTCGGTCGCATGCCCGAACGCGTTGTGCCCGACGCACACCGCCGGCGCCTCGGCGCAGCGCCCGATGCACGGCGCGGCGATCACGCGCACGTCGGGCCCGAGGAGCTTCGGCAGCTTCTCGAGCAACTGCTGCGCGCCCGCCATGGCGCAGGAGAGCGTCTCGCACACGCGCACCGTCACCTTCGGCGGCGCCTTCTCGCCCTCCTTCACCACGTCGAAGTGGTGGTAGAAGGTCGCGACCTCGTAGACCTCGGTCTGCGCGAGCTTCATCAGCTCCGCGAGCGCGTTCAGGTGCGCGGCGGAAAGATGGCCGTAGCGATCCTGGATGCGGTGCAGGTTCTCGATCAGGTACTGCGAATCGAGCGGCGCGCCCTCGAGGAGCCTCGCGATCTCCTCGCGCGCGACGGGATCGACGGGACGTCCCTTGGGCACGGGACGCGGACGGCGGATCTTCGAGACGGGAATTGCGACGGTATCGGCCATGGCTTTGGAATCGGTTTGGCGGCGCTCGCGACCCGAAGGATCGGGGGCATCTTCCGGCGAGACCGGCGTAGCTGCGAGTCGAAGCCGAAGAGCTCCGCGCTAGGCGCGCGGAGCCCGGGAATCAAGCCACTAGAGTAGCGAATTCATGCTCCGTTTGGGCTTGACGGGGGTCAAGGCCCGCCGGGCGAAAGGGGGCCCGGACGGGCCCCCTCGTTGCCGCTACTTGAAGAGCGCCGCCGCCTTGCCGAGCGTGGACATCACGCCCCACGCCAGCGGAATGCCGACCAGCAGCCATGCGGCCACGACGATCCCCGTGGGCACCGGCTTCGCCTCCGCGGTGCTCGCCACGGACGCGGCCGCTCCCTGGCGCCCGATGCGCCGCTCGGCCTCGAGCTGCGCCTCGGACATGTACTTGGACTCGTCGACGGGCTTCACCATCCAGTTGAGCACCACGCCGATGAGCAGCAGCACGCACAGGATATAGGCCGTGATGTCGTACACCTGCGCGCGGGGCACGCCGTGGTTGAGCTGGTATTCGCGCACGTAGTTGACGATCACCGGCCCGAAGATCCCCGCCGCCGACCACGCCGTGAGCAGCCGCCCGTGGATCGCGCCCACCATCTCGGTGCCGAAGATGTCGGCGAGATAGGCCGGCACCGTCGAGAAGCTTCCGCCGTACATCGAGAGGATGATGCAGAAGGCGCCGACGAAGAGCGTCACGTGGCCGAGGTGCCCCGACCAGGGCGCGGAGGCGTACAGGACGATGCCGAGGATCAGGAACGTGTAGTAGGTGTTCTTGCGCCCGAGGTAATCCGAGATCGAGGCCCACACGAAGCGCCCGCCGATGTTGAAGAGGCTCAGCAGGCCCGTGAAGCCGGCGGCGATCGCCGCGATCTGCGCCTTCTGCGCGACGGTGAGCTCGTTGAACTTCGCCGCGACGCCGATCAGCTGGCCGGCGAACACTTCCTGCAGCATCGGGGAAGCCATGCCGATGATGCCGATGCCCGCGGTGACGTTCAGGCACAGCACCCACCAGATGAGCCAGAACTGCTTGCTGCGCGTGGCGGTGGCGAGGTCCACGTGGCGCGTGGTGATCATGCCCTTGGCGCTCGGCGCGGGAGTCCACCCCGCCGGCTTCCAGCCCGTCGGCGGAACGCGGTAGCCGAAGGCGCCGCCCACCATGAACACGAAGTAGATCACCGCGAGGCAGACGAACGTCTGCCACACACCCACGTCGGTGGGCGTCGCGAAGTGCTTCATGAGGATCACCGAGAGCGGCGCGCCGATCATCGCGCCCCCGCCGAATCCCATGATCGCCATGCCGGTCGCCATTCCGCGCCGGTCGGGAAACCACTTGATGAGCGTCGAGACGGGCGAGATGTAGCCGAGCCCGAGCCCGATGCCGCCGATCACGCCGGAGCCGAGCCACAGCATCCACAGCTGGTGCATGTAGACGCCGAGCGCGGAGATGAGCAGCCCGCCGCACCAGCAGATGGCCGCGACGAAGCCGGCCTTGCGCGGGCCGGCGTGCTCGAGCCAGCCGCCCCAGATCGCGGCCGCGGAGCCGAGGAACACGAAGAAGAGCGTAAACATCCACCCGAGCATGCTGATCTTCCAGTCGCAGGTGGTGGTGAAGATCATCGCGAACGCCGACATGTCGGCGGGGCAGGCGACCGAGTTGTTGATGCCGATCGCGTGCGACAGCGGCAGCCAGAAGACGCTGAAGCCGTACGCCATTCCGATGCAGAGGTGGATCGCGAGCGCCGCGGGCGGCACCAGCCATCGGTTGAATCCGGGCGACGCGATGGTCCGCTCCTTGGCGAGCAGACCGGGTGCGCCGATCACATCGTCCGCCGTTCCTGCGACCTGGTTCATCGTTCTTCCTCCTTTATGTATAGTCGAGCATATGAACCACGAATTTCCGCAGGTAAATTAGCAGCTTGCATCTACCCCATCAATTGGTTGATTCGTGCATATGCGATCGGCACGCGCCGACGAGAGGTGACCCGTGCAAAAGGTCCTGATCAAGCCCGTTTGGGTGCTTCGCGACCACGCCGACGGCGACGAGCTCATGCCGCGCGTGATCCCGCTGCTCACCGCGATCCACCACACCGGAAGCCTCGTCTCGGCCTGCGAGGATGTCGGCTGCTCCTACCGTCACGGATGGGGGCTGCTGCAGCGCGCCCGCCAGGCGTTCGGCGCGCCGCTGGTGATCGGAAGCCGCGGGCGGGGAGCGAAGCTCACGCCGCTGGGCGAGACGCTGCTCTGGGCGGACAAGCGCATCGCGGCGCGCCTGTCGCCGCTGCTCGAGAGCGTGGCTTCGGAGCTCGAATCGGAGCTCGAGCGAGCCTCGCCGGATTCGCGCGGCGCGCTGCGCATCCACGCGAGCCACGCCTTCGCCCTCACGGCGCTGCGCGATTTCCTCGCCCGTCGCCACATCCCGATCGAGGTGAGCTACGAGGGCAGCTCGGAGGCGCTCGCCTCCTTCCAGCACGCCGCGTGCGACGCCGCCGGTTTCCACATGCCGGTGGGCGACCTGCAGCAGCCCACCCTCGCGCGCTACGCGAAGTGGCTCAAGCCGGAGTCGCAGGTCCTGGTGCACGTCGTGGAGCGGCGCCAGGGCATCATCGTCGCGGCCCACAACCCCAAGGGCATCGCGTCGCTCGCCGACCTCGCGCGACCCAACCTGCGCTTCGTGAACCGCCAGCCCGGATCGGGGACGCGAATCCTCCTCGACTACCTGCTCGAGCACGAGGGCATCGAGGTCGACCGCATCCAGGGCTTCGACCGCACCGAGTACACGCACGCGGCGGTCGCGGCCTACATCGCGAGCGGCATGGCGGACGCGGGACTCGGCATCGAGACCGCCGCGCGGCAGTTCAACCTGGGCTTCGTGCCGCTGGTGAACGAGCGTTACTTCCTGCTGGTGCGGCGGGAGGCCGTCGAGTCCCCGCTCATGCAGCGCGTGCTCGCCGCGATGCGAAGCCGCGAGTTCAAGGGGCAGCTCGTGAAGCTTCAGGGCCTCAATGCCGCGAACTGCGGAAAGGTGGAGGAGATCAGGAGCGCCTTCCCGGGCTTGCAGGTCGTGTCGCAGCGGGCGCGAAGGAAGGCGGCGTAGCTGAAGTGGGCGCCCGCGGCGCCCACCTTGACCCTCTGCCCGACCCTCCCGCTATGGGATCGCCCCCACAAGTCGGGGAACCCCGGGGGAGGGAGAATTCACAGCACTGACTTCAGCAGCTTGCCCATCTCGGCGGGGTTGCGGGTCACCTTGATGCCGCACTCCTCCATGACGGAGAGCTTCTCCTGCGCGGTGCCCTTGCCGCCGGAGATGATGGCGCCGGCGTGGCCCATGCGCTTGCCGGGAGGGGCGGTGACGCCCGCGATGAAGCCGACGACCGGCTTCTTCATGTTCTCCTTCACCCAGCGCGCGGCGCTCTCCTCGTCGCTGCCGCCGATCTCGCCGATCATGATGACGGCCTCGGTGTTCGGGTCGTCGTTGAACATCTTCATGACGTCGATGTGCTTGAGCCCGTTCACCGGGTCGCCGCCGATGCCGACCGCCGACGACTGGCCCAGGCCCAGCGCCGTCACCTGCCCCACGGCTTCGTAGGTGAGCGTGCCGGAGCGCGAGACGATGCCGATCCGGCCCTTGCGGTGGATGTGGCCGGGCATGATGCCGATCTTGATCTCGTCCGGCGTGATGAGGCCGGGGCAGTTCGGGCCGATGAGCCGCGTCTTCCTGCCCTGCATCCGGTAGCGCGTGCGCACCATGTCGCGCACGGGAATCCCCTCGGTGATGCAGATCACGAGATCGAGCTCGGCATCGACCGCCTCGTCGATCGCGGCGGCCGCGTAGGGCGGCGGCACGTAGATCACGGAGACGGTGGCGCCGGTCGCGGCCTTCGCCTCCTTCACCGTGTTGTAGATGGGGATGCCCTCGAAGTCCTGGCCGCCCTTGCCGGGCGTGACGCCGGCCACGAAGCAGTTGCGGCCGTTCGCGTACTCGCGGCACATCCTGGTGTGGAACTGGCCGGTCTTGCCGGTGATGCCCTGCGTGATGACCTTGGTGTTTCGATCGATGAGGATGGACATTTCGCTCTTCCCGTTGCGTCAGGCGGTGACGGCCACGCCCTTGGCGGCGGCGACGACCTTCTTCGCCGCGTCGCCCATGTCGTTGGCGGAGATGATGGGCAGGCCCGAGTCGGCGAGGATCTTCTTGCCGAGGTCGACGTTGGTGCCCTCGAGGCGCACGACGAGCGGCACCTTGAGCCCCACCTGCCTGGCGGCGGCGACGACGCCCGTGGCGATCACGTCGCACTTCATGATGCCGCCGAAGATGTTCACCAGGATCGCGGCGAGCTTGGGGTTCCTCAGCATGATCTTGAAAGCCTCGGTCACCTTCTCGGTGGTGGCGCCGCCGCCCACGTCGAGGAAGTTGGCCGGGTTGCCGCCGAAGAGCTTGATGGTGTCCATGGTCGCCATCGCGAGGCCCGCGCCGTTCACGAGGCAGCCGATGTCGCCCTCGAGCTGGATGTAGTTCAGGTCGAACTTCGAGGCCTCGACCTCCGCGGGGTCCTCCTCGTCCAGGTCGCGCATGGCGACGATGTCGGGATGGCGGAAGA
>DASUXK010000173.1:0-8351 GCA_036377935.1 Usitatibacter sp. | reverse complement strand
GCAGAGAGTGTCGGAGATCGTGTCGTGCTGCATGTCGGGGCTTTCTGCGTAGTGGCGTTGGCGGATGCGCCAGCCGATGTCGTTGCCGGCGAGGTCGCTCATGCGGAACGGGCCCATCGCGAAGCCGAACCTCTCCAGCGCGCGGTCCACCTGCTGCGGCGAGGCGCCTTCCTCCACGAGGAAGAGGGCCTGGCGCAGGTACTGCTCGACCATCCGGTTGCCGATGAATCCGTCGCACACGCCCGAGACCACCGCCGTCTTGCGGATCTTCTTCGCGACCTGCATCACCGTGGCGAGCACGTCCTTCGCGGTCTTCGCGCCGCGCACCACCTCGAGCAGCTTCATCACGTTCGCCGGGCTGAAGAAGTGCAGGCCGACGACATCCCGCGGGCGCTTCGTCGCCGCGGCGATGCGGTTCACGTCCAGGGTCGAGGTGTTGGTGGCGAGGATCGCGCCGGGCTTCATGACCTCGTCGAGCTTGCGGAAGACGGCCTCCTTCACGCCCATCTCCTCGAACACCGCCTCGATGACGAGGTCCGCATCCTTCACGTCGTCGTAGGAGAGGGTGGGCGTGAGCAGCCGCATGCGGCTTTCCAGTTTCTCCGGCGTGAGCTTGCCGCGCTTCACGCTCGATTCGTAGTTGCGGCGGATGGTGGCGAGGCCCTTGTCGAGGGCGGCCTGGCTCGTCTCGAGGATCGTCACCGGCACGCCCGCGTTCAGGAAGTTCATCGCGATGCCGCCCCCCATCGTGCCCGCGCCGATCACGGCGACCGAATCCACCTTGCGGATCGGCGTGTCGCCCGGCACGTCGGGGATCTTCGATGCCGCGCGCTCGCCGAAGAACGCGTGCCGCAGCGCCCGCGACTCCGGCGACTGCACGAGCTGCAGGAAGAGCTCGCGCTCGAAACGCAACCCTTCCTCGAAGGGCTTGGAGACGGACGCGGCCACGGCATCCACGCACTTCGACGGCGCGGGGAAGTTCTTCGAGGCCGCGGCGACGGCGTTGCGCGCGAACTGGAAGAAGCCCTCGGCGTTGGGCTCGATCGCCGCGCGATCGCGCAGGCGGGGCAGCGGCCGCCGCTCCGCGATCTCGTTCGCGAAAGCGATCGCGCCCTCCAGCAGCGGGCCCTCGACGATGCGGTCGACCAGGGCCGTCTGCGCGAGCTGCTTCGCGGGCACGGCGTTGCCGGACACGATCATGTTGAGCGCGGTCTCCACGCCCACCGCGCGCGGAAGGCGCTGCGTTCCGCCCGCGCCGGGCAGGATGCCGATCTTCACCTCGGGCAATCCGAGCTGCGCATCGGGCGCGCAGGCGCGGTAGTGGCACGCGAGGGAAAGCTCGAGCCCGCCGCCCATGCAGTGCCCGCCGATCGCCGCCACCACCGGCTTCGCGCTCGACTCCACCGCGCGGATGACGGTGTGCAGCGTGGGCTCGGCCATCGCCTTCGGCGTGTTGAACTCGCGGATGTCGGCGCCGCCGGAAAAGAGGCCGTTCGCGCCGACGATCACGACCGCCTTCACGCTCGCATCGGCCTGGGCGGCATCCAGGCCGGCCACGACCGCGCCGCGCAGCGCGTGCCCGAGGCCGTTGACCGGCGGATTGTCGAGCGTGATCACCGCCACGCCGTCCCGCACCACGATCGCCTCCGCCGCCATTTTCCGCTCCGCCGCGCCGCGCGCCCTGTCCGGCGAAATATACGCGATGGACCGGCGGATTTCATGCTAGCTTTTCCCCGGTTGCGGGAGGAGGACTCGCATGGCCGCGGAAATCGGCACGCCCGAAGGAGAGCCGCTGCTCGAGGTCGCGGACCTGTCGGTGCGCTTCGGCGGCATCGTGGCGCTCGACGGCCTCTCCTTCCGCGTGCGCCGCGGCGAGATCGCCGGCATCATCGGCCCGAACGGCGCGGGCAAGACCACGCTCTTCAACTGCCTGAGCCGCCTGTACCGCGCCGATCGCGGCCGCATCACCTTCGATGGCAAGGCGCTGATGCGCGCGCGCCCGCACCAGGTCGCCGCGCTGGGCGTCGGCCGCACGTTCCAGAACGTCGCGCTCTTCCGCTCCCTGAGCGTATTCGAGAACGTGATGCTCGGCCGCCATTGCCACGGGCGCGGCGGCTTCCTCGCCAACGCGCTGCGCCTGCCGCGCGTCGCGCGCGACGAGGCCGCGGCGCGCGAGCGCTCGCGCGAGCTGCTGCGCTTCCTGGATCTCGAGGCGGTGGCGCGGGAGCCGGTCGCGTCGCTTCCCTTCGGCACGCGCAAGCGCGTGGAGCTGGGGCGCGCGCTGGCATCCGATCCGAAGCTCCTCCTCCTCGACGAGCCGGCGAGCGGCCTCAACCACGAGGAGGTGGGCGCGCTGGGCGGCCTCATCCGCGCGATCCGCGACCGCATCGGCGTGACGATCCTGCTGGTCGAGCACCACATGAGCCTGCTCATGGGAGTGTCGGACCACGTGATCGCGCTCGACTTCGGCCGCAAGATCGCCGACGGCACGCCGGAGGAAGTGCGCGGCCATCCCGAGGTCGTGCGCGCCTATCTCGGGGCCGCCTGACGTGGGCGAGCTGCTGCGCGTCGACGACCTGCATGCGTCCTACGGGCCGATCGAGGTGCTGCACGGCATCGGCTTCGGCGTGGAGGCGGGCTCCGTCACCGCGCTGCTGGGCGCGAACGGCGCGGGCAAGACCACCGCGTTGCGCGCGATCTGCGGCATGGTGCGCACGCGCGGCGCGATCGCCTTCGACGGCGCGCGCATCGAGGCGCGCGCCACCGAGGACATCGTGCGCCTGGGCATCGCGCACGTGCCCGACGGCCGCGGCACGTTCCTCGACCTCACCACGGAGGAAAACCTGCGCGTGGGCGGCTGCACGCGCGGGGGCAGGCGCGCGCTCGCCCGCGACATCGAGCGCATGTACGAATACTTCCCGCGCCTGGGCGAGCGGCGCGCGCAGCAGGCGGGGACGCTTTCCGGCGGCGAGCAGCAGATGCTCGCCATCTCGCGCGCGCTGATGCTGCGCCCGCGCCTGCTGCTCCTCGACGAGCCCTCGTTCGGGCTCGCGCCCCGGGTGGTCGCGGGCATCTTCGAGATCCTGCGCGCGATCAACCGCGAGGAGGGCGTGGCGATCCTGCTCGTGGAGCAGAATGCCGCGATGGCGCTCGACTTCGCCGAGCACGCGTTCCTCCTCGAGACCGGCCGCATCGCGATGCGCGGGCCGGCACGCGAGCTGCGCGAGGACGACGCGGTGCGCCGCGCCTACCTCGGGTACTGAGCCGTGGACACCTTCCTCGCGCAGTTCCTCTCGGGTCTCGCGACGGGCGGGATCTACGCGAGCCTCGCGCTCGCGCTGGTGATGATCCACCAGGCCACGCGCCTCGTGAACTTCGCGCAGGGCGAGCTCGCGATGTTCTCCGCGTACATCGCCTGGAGCCTCATCCAGGCGGGCGTTCCCTACTGGGCGGCGTTCGCGCTCACGATCGCGATCTCGTTCGCCGCGGGCGTCGTCATCGACCGCGTGGTGCTGCGGCCGGTGCAGCAGGCGCCGGTGCTCTCGCTCGTGGTGATCTTCATCGGGCTCCTGGTGATCCTCAACAGCGTCGCGGGCTGGGTCTTCGGCTACACGGTGCGGCCATTCCCGAGCCCATTCCCCTCGGAGCCGCTGTTCGGCCAGCACTACATCTCGTCCCACGACCTGGGCGCGATCGGCGTCACGCTCGCGATGCTCGCCGCGATCTACGCGTTCTTCCGCTTCACGCCGCTCGGGCTCGCCATGCGCGCCGCGGCGCAGAACCCGGAGTCCGCGCGGCTCGCCGGCATCCGCGTGGGGTGGATGCGAGCGCTGGGATGGGGCCTGGCGTGCGCGATCGGCGCGATCGCCGGGATGATGGTGGCGCCGATCGTGTTCCTCGACCCCAACATGATGTCGGGTGTGCTGCTCTACGCGTTCGCCGCGGCGCTCATCGGCGGCATCGACAACCCGTTCGGCGCGGTCTTCGGCGGCTTCTTCGTGGGCGTGCTCGAGAACCTGCTCGGCGCCTACGTGATCGGCCCCGAGCTCAAGCTCACCGTGGCGCTGGTCGTGATCGTCGCGGTGCTCGTGGTGAAGCCCGCGGGCCTCTTCGGCCGCACGCTCGTGAGGCGCGTGTAGCGATGGCGGGCGCGAACCTTCCCGCGGGAAGCGTCTCGCCGTGGCAGCGGGCGGGGCTGGCGCTCCTCGCCGTCGGGCTCTGCGCGCTTCCCTTCGTCCTGCGCAACTTCACGATCTTCCAGCTCACGCTGGTGATGGCCTACGCGATCGTGCTCGTCGGCCTGAACATGCTCACCGGCTACAACGGGCAGATCTCGCTCGGCCATGGCGCGTTCTACGCGATCGGCGCGTACGTCGCGGCGATCCTCATGGACCGCTACGGCGTGCCCTACTGGGCGACGCTCCCGGCCGCGGCGGCCGTGTGCCTCGTCGCGGGCTTCCTCTTCGGCCTTCCGGCGTTGCGGCTGGAGGGCCCGTACCTCGCGCTCGCCACCTTCGCGCTCGCGGTCGCGCTGCCCCAGCTCCTCAAGCACAAGTCGATCGAGGCGTGGACCGGCGGCGTGCAGGGCATCACGATCGTGAAGCCCGACGCGCCGTTCGGCCTTCCGCTGAACGCGGACCAGTGGCTGTATTTCTTCACGCTCGCGGTCGCGGCGGCGATGTTCGTGATCGGGAGGAACCTGCTGCGCGGACGCATCGGCCGCGCGATGGTGGCCATCCGCGACAACCCGATCGCCGCCGAGGCGATGGGCATCGACATCGCCCTCTACAAGTCGCTCACGTTCGGGGCGAGCGCCATGTTCACCGGCATCGGCGGCGCGCTGGGCGCGATCGCCGTGCAGTTCGTCTCCCCCGACAGCTTCAACGTGTTCCTCTCGATCGCGTTCCTCGTCGGCATCGTGGTCGGAGGCCTGGGCACGCTGCAGGGGGCGGTCTATGGGGCGCTCTTCATCCAGTTCGTGCCGAACGTCGCCGACCGCATCTCGCGCTCAGCGCCCTGGGCGATTTACGGCATCATGGTGATCCTGTTCATGTACCTGGCGCCCGGCGGCGTCGCGGGCTTCGTCCATCGCATCTCACGCAGTGGGAGGAGGAGAACATGAGACACGGAAAGGCTTTCGCCATCGCGTTGCTGGCCGCGCTCCTGGGAGCGGCGACCGGCGCATTCGCCCAGAAGAAGTACGACACGGGCGCGAGCGACGCCGAGATCCGGATCGGCCAGACCATGCCCTACAGCGGCCCGGCCTCGGCCTACGGCACGATCGGCAAGAGCATCTCCGCGTATTTCAAGATGCTGAACGAGCACGGCGGCATCAATGGGCGCAAGCTGAACTTCATCACCTACGACGACGGCTACAGCCCGCCGAAGACGGTGGAGGCCACGCGCCGACTGGTGGAGCAGGAAGAGGTGCTCTTCATGTTCCAGCCCCTCGGCACGGCGCCCAACGCCGCCATCCGCAAGTACCTCAACGCGAAGAAGGTGCCGCAGCTCTTCGTGGCGACGGGCGCCACCATGTGGGGCGATCCGAAGCACTACCCGTGGACCATGGGCTGGCAGCCGTCGTACCACACCGAGGGCACGATCTACGCGAAGGACATCCTGGCGAGCCACCCGAACGCGAAGGTCGCGGTGCTCTACCAGAACGACGACTACGGCAAGGACCTGCTGAAGGGCCTGAAGGACGGGCTCGGCGCGAAGGCCGCGAGCATGATCGTGAAGGAGGCGTCGTACGAGGTGACCGACCCCTCGATCGACTCGCAGGTCCTCTCCCTCAAGGATTCGGGCGCCGACGTGTTCGTGAACATCACCACGCCCAAGTTCGCCGCGCTCGCCATCCGCAAGGCGTACGACAGCGGCTGGAAGCCGACGCAGTACCTCGCCAACGTGAGCCTCTCGATCGGCGCCGTGCTCACGCCCGCGGGCCTCGAGAAGTCCGTCGGCATCATGACGGTGGGCTACCTCAAGGACGCGGTCGATCCGGAGTGGGCGAACGATCCCGCGATGAACGAATACAAGGCCTTCCTCGCCAAGTACTACCCCGAGGGCAAGCTCACCGACTCGTCCAACGTGTACGGCTACAGCGCGGCCGCGACGCTGGTGCAGGTGCTCAAGCAGTGCGGCGACGACCTCACGCGCGCGAACGTCATGCGGCAGGCGGCGAACCTCAAGCACCTGCAGCTCCCGCTCGCGCGGCCCGGCATCGAGGTCAACACCGGGCCCGACGACTTCTTCCCGTTCGAGGCGCTGCAGCTCCAGCGCTTCGACGGCAAGCGCTGGGTCGCCTTCGGCAAGGTCATCGAGTGACGCAGCCATGAACGGCCTCATGATGTCGGTGCCGCTATCCATCCCGTCGCTGTTGCGGCATGCGGCCCTCAACCACGGCGACACGGAGATCGTCTCGCGCCGCTGCGAGGGCGACATCCACCGGTACAACTACCGGGCGGCGCACTCGCGCGCGAAGAAGCTCGCCAACGCGCTCGAGCGCCTCGACGTGCGGCGCGGCGACCGGGTGGCGACGCTCGCCTGGAACGGCTACCGGCACTTCGAGCTGTACTACGCGGTGTCCGGAATGGGCGCGGTCATCCACACGGTGAACCCGCGGCTCTTCCCGGAGCAGATCGCCTACATCGTGAACCACGCGGAGGACCGGTACGTCTTCTTCGACCTCACCTTCGCCCCGCTGGTGGAGAAGCTCGCGCCGGCGTGCCGCGGCGTGAAGGGTTGGGTGGCGATGACCGACCGCGCGCACATGCCGAAGATCGCGGTGGACGAGCTGCTGTGCTACGAGGAGCTCGTCGAAGACCAGCGCGACGATTACGAATGGCCGGAGCTCGACGAGGACACGGCGGCCGGGCTTTGCTACACGTCGGGGACGACGGGCAACCCCAAGGGCGTGCTCTTCAGCCATCGCTCGAGCGTGCTGCACGCCTACGCGATCTCGCTCCCCGACGCGTCGGACTACTCGGCGCGGAGCGTGGTGCTGCCCATCGTGCCGATGTTCCACGTCAATGCGTGGGGCATTCCTTACGCCGGCCCCCTGGTCGGGGCGAAGCTCGTCTTTCCCGGGCCCGGCCTCGACGGCGCGAGCCTCTACGAGCTCTTCGAGAAGGAGCGGGTGACCACGTCCTCGGGCGTGCCCACCGTGTGGCTCGGGCTCATCAACTACCTGCGGCAGAACAAGCTGCGGCTCTCCACGCTCAAGATGACCGTGATCGGCGGCTCGGCCTGCCCGCCCGCGATGATGAAGACGCTGCAGGAGGACTACGGCATCGAGGTTCGCCACGGCTGGGGCATGACGGAGATGAGCCCCGTCGGCACGGTGAACACGGCGAAGGAGAAGCACCTCGCGCTCTCGAAGGAGAAGCGCTTCGGGATCGCCTTGAAGCAGGGGCGCCCGCTCTACGGCGTGGAGATGAAGATCGTGGACGGCGAGGGGCGGGAGCTCCCGCGCGACGGCAAGGCCTTCGGCGACCTCCTCGTGCGCGGGCCGTGGATCCTGCGCGAGTACTACCGGGGCGAGGGCGGCGATCCGCTGCGCGGCGGCTGGTTCCCCACCGGCGACGTGGGCACCCTCGATCCCGACGGCTACCTCCAGATCACCGACCGCTCGAAGGACGTCATCAAGTCGGGCGGCGAGTGGATCAGCTCGATCGACCTGGAGAACATCGCGATGGGACATCCCGCGGTCGCCGAGGCCGCGGTGATCGGCGTGAGCCATCCCAAGTGGGCCGAGCGCCCGCTCCTCATCGTGGTGAAGAAGCCCGGCGCCGAAGTCACGCGCGAAGAAATGCTGCGCTACTACGAAGGCAAGATCGCCAAGTGGTGGCTTCCCGACGACGTGGTGTTCGTCGAGCAGCTCCCTCATACCGCCACCGGCAAGCTCTCGAAGATGACGCTGCGCCAGCAGTTCGAGGGCTACCGCCTTCCCTCCGCGGCCGCCACCGCCGACTGAAAACCGGGGACAGACCCCATTTTCCAAAGGACGAAACGACACGACGCACGAAATCGTTTCGACCTTTGGAAAATGGGGTCTGTCCCCGGTTTTCAGCGCTCGATGTCGACGTACTTCCAGAAGTTGTACGAGAGCAGCGGCGAGCGCACGAAGCCCACGAGCTGCGGGTACCACATCGAGGTGCGGATGCGGTGCACGTTGAGCTTCCACGGGGCGTAGGCGACGATGAGCTTCGCCATCTCCTGGTAGAGGCGCGTGCGCTCGCGCTCGTCGGCGGTGATGCGCGCCTTTTCGTACAGGCGGTCGTACTCGGGGTGGTTGAAGCGCGCGATGTTGGTGAGGCCGATGTTCCTGCCGTAGAGGGACGACAGCCATGTGT
>DASUXK010000172.1:0-9777 GCA_036377935.1 Usitatibacter sp. | reverse complement strand
ACGAAGAAGCCTTCCACGCCGGAGCTCGCATCCGCGGCCCTGCCCGGCGCCGTGGAGCCGCAGCCGGCCGCCTCCGCGCCGGCGAGCGCTTCGGCTCCGGCCGCGCCGGCGACATCCACCGCGCCGTCGACGGAACCCGCGAAGGCCGCCGAGCCGCAGCCCGCCGCCGAGCCCGCGAAGCCCGAGCTGCGCCCCGAAAGCCACGTCCTCTCGCCCAAGCCCACGCCCGCGCAGATCCCGCCGGCCGCGCCCGCCTCCGCGCGCACCGAGCCCGCGAAGGCCCCGGCGAAAACGGCGGAGGCGCCGAAGCCCGAGCCCGCGAAGGCCGAGCCGCCCAGGGCGACGCTGCCGCCCGCGACGCTCGTCTTCGCGGTGCAGCCGTGGGGCGAGATCTTCGTGAACGGGCGCTCGCGCGGCGTGACACCGCCGATGAAGTCCCTCAAGCTCGACCCGGGCAAGTACAAGATCGAGGTCCGCAACACCTCGTTCACGCCGCACGTGGAGAATCTCGACCTCAAGGCCCGCGACGAGGTGACAGTGAGGTACAAGTTCCAATGACGAACGCGCGCACGCCGCTGGCCCCGATCCTCCTCCTCCTCGCCCTCTCCCTCGCGGCGCTCGCCGGCTGCGAGCAGCTGCAGACGAAGGAGAAGCCGCAGCCGGTCGCGCCGCAGATCACGGAGGACTTCCTGCGCACCCGGGCGCAGGAGTCGCTCGCCGCCGGCGTGCGCCAGTACGACGCGGGCGAGTTCTCGAAGGCCGAGTCGAGCCTCAACGAGGCGCTCGCCCACGGGCTGCTGCCGAAGACGGACCAGTCGCGCGCGAGGAAGCTCCTCGCCTTCATCTATTGCACCTCGAGCCGCGAGGCGCAATGCCGCGACGAGTTCCGCAAGGCCTTCGAGATCAACCCCGAATTCGCGCTCACCGCGGCCGAGGACGGCCACCCGGTCTGGGGGCCGGTGTACCGCGACGTGCGCGCGCAGCTCATCGCCGAGCGCGAGGCGACGGCCACGGTCTCGAAGCAGGTGACGCCGGTGAGCAAGGCCCAGCAGATGCTCGCCGACGGGCTGGTCAAGTACGACGCCGGCGAGTTCGCCGCGGCGCGCAAGCTCCTCGAGGCGGCGCTCACCGAGGGCCTCAAGGAGAAGGGCGACCAGGTGAAGGCGATGAAGTACGTCGCGTTCACCGACTGCCTGCAGCACCGCTACCGCGATTGCCGCAACGAGTTCATCGCGATCTACGACGTGGACCCCGACTTCGACCTCACGCCGGCCGAGGCGGGCCATCCCTCGTGGACGCACACGTTCGCCGGCGCCAAGGCGACCGCCAAGCGCAACCTCGCCGCCAAGGCCGCGCGGGAAGCGAAGGAAAGGAAGGCCGCGCCGCCGGCCGCCGCCTCCGTCCCCAACAAGAAGTGAAGATGATCTCGACGCTAGGCCGCTACAAAATCGTTTCGGAGATCGGCCAGGGGGCGATGGGCGTCGTCTACAAGGCGGTCGACCCGATCATCGACCGCACGGTCGCGATCAAGACGATCAACCTCAACCTCTCGCGCCAGGAGCTCGAGGAGTACGAGGCGCGCTTCCAGCAGGAGATCAAGGCGGCGGGGCGCCTCAACCACCCGAACATCGTCACGATCTACGACGTGGGCAAGACCGAGCAGGTGGCCTACATGGCGATGGAGTTCCTCGAGGGGCAGGAGCTCAAGGACATGATCGCCTCGGGCAAGCTCCCCCCGGCCGACCAGGTGGTGGACATCATCTCGCAGGTGGCCGACGGGCTGTGGTTCGCGCACCAGCAGGACATCGTGCACCGCGACGTGAAGCCCTCGAACATCATGGTGCTGAGGGGCGGCATCGCGAAGATCACCGACTTCGGCATCGCGCGCCTGCCCAACTCCGCGGTGAAGACGATGACGGGCCTCATCCTCGGAAGCCCGCGCTACATGTCGCCCGAGCAGGTGATCGGCAAGGCGATCGACGCGAGGAGCGACATCTTCTCGCTGGGCGTCGTCCTCTACGAGGCGCTCACGGGCGTCGCGCCCTTCGACGGCGACAACGTGAACGCGATCATGTACGCGACGGTGAACACCACGCCGCCCGCGCCTTCCTCGCACAACCGGTCGCTTCCGCCGATGCTCGACCTCATCGCGGCGAAGGCGATGGCGAAGCTGCTCGAGGACCGCTACCAGACGATCAAGGAGTTCGCCGACGACCTGCGCGAGGTCCGCCGCCAGATGGACGCCTCGCGGCCCGCCACGGCGCTCAAGGCGACCACGGCGCCGCCCACGCCCGTTCCGGTGCGCTCGCCCGCGGCGATCCTGCAGCCCGAGCCGATGGTGGATACCGCCACCATCCCGCTCACGCCCGCCGCGCCCGCGAAGGACGACGACTCGGGCAAGGCGCTCGCGCTCTCGAAGACCTTCGACTCGTTCGACGCCACGCTGCGCCTGGCGGCGATGACCGACCAGACCGAGGATTTCCGCGACTACATCACGGCGACGCAGAAGATGCGCGCCTACAAGGGCAAGATCGAGGCGGGCACGCCGCTCGCGCCCAAGCCCGCCGCCGCACCGGCGCCGGCGCCGGCCCCGGCTCCCGCGCCCGCTCCGATGCCGGCGGCCGAAGCGCCGCGGCCCAAGGCGAAGGTGGTGATGCGCCCGGCGCCCGCTCCCGCCCCGGCGAGGGAAGAGGCTCCCGCATCCTCCACCGCCTCCAACCTCATCGCCGTCGCCGCGATCGTGGTGCTCGCGATCGCCGCGATCGCCCTCACCGTCGCCCTGCTGATCAAGTAGCTTTTCGCATCACCGCAGGTAATCCACCGCCTGCGTGACGCGGTCGACGGCGATCACCTCGAGGCCCGGGATGGGCGTGCGCGGCTTGTTGGCGGAGGGCACGATGGCGTGCGTGAAGCCGAGCTTGGCCGCCTCACGCAGGCGCTCCTGGCCGCGCTGCACGGGGCGCACCTCGCCCGCGAGACCGACCTCGCCGAAGACCACGTGCTTCTCCGGGAGCGGCCGGTCGCGCAGGCTCGACACCACGGCGAGCGTCACCGCGAGGTCGGCGCCCGGCTCGGCGATGCGCACGCCGCCTACCGCGTTCACGAAGATGTCCTGGTCGTAGCAGGCGATGCCGGCGTGGCGATGCAGCACGGCGAGGAGCATCGCGAGGCGGTTGAGCTCGAGGCCGACGGTGAGGCGCTTGGGCCCGGCGCCGTGCGCCTCGTCCACCAGCGCCTGCAGCTCCACCAGCAGCGGGCGCGTGCCTTCCTGCGTCACCATCACGCACGAGCCCGCGACCCCCGCGTGGTGCTGCGAGAGGAAGAGCGCCGAGGGATTGGCCACCTCGCGCAGGCCCTTCTCCGTCATCGCGAAGACGCCGATCTCGTTCACCGCGCCGAAGCGGTTCTTGAACGCGCGGATGAGGCGGAAGCTCGTGTGCGTCTCGCCTTCGAAGTAGAGCACCGTGTCCACCATGTGCTCGAGCACGCGGGGACCGGCGAGCGCGCCCTCCTTGGTGACGTGGCCCACGAAGACGATGGTGGTGCCCGTCTGCTTGGCGAGCCGCGTGAGCTGCGCCGCGCACTCGCGCACCTGCGCGACCGATCCCGGCGCCGAGGTGAGCGCGCTCGAGTAGAGCGTCTGGATCGAATCGATCACCGCGACGCGCGGCCGCGTGGAAGCGAGCGTGGCCTGGACCTTCTCCAGCTCGATCTCCGGAAGCAGCCGCACCTTCGAGGCGTTCACGCCCAGGCGTCTCGCGCGCAGCGCCACCTGCTGCGCCGACTCCTCGCCCGTCACGTAGAGCACCGGCACCTGCTCGGCGAGCCGCGCCGCCGCCTGCAGGAGGAGCGTCGACTTGCCGATTCCCGGATCGCCGCCGATGAGGACCACCCCTCCTTCGACCAGGCCGCCGCCCAGCACGCGGTCGAACTCGCCGATGAGCGTCGGCAGGCGCGGGAAGTCGCGCGCCTCGACCTCGGCGAGCGCGACCACCTCGCCCGCGCCGGCGAGCGCCGCGAAGCGATGGGCGCCCGCGGCGCGCGCGCCCTCGAGCACCGTCTCCACGAGCGTGTTCCACTCGTTGCAGTGCGGGCACTGCCCCTGCCACTTGGTGGCCTGGCCGCCGCACTCGGTGCAGGTGTAGACCGTCTTGGTCTTCGCCATCAGGCCGGCTCGACCTCGAAGTACGGCACGCGGGGCGCGACGCCGCACAGCAATTCGTAGCCCACGGTGCCCGCGGCCATGGCCACCTCGTCCACGGGAAGGCCGTCGCCCCAGAGCACGACGGGCGAGCCGACCTGCGCCCCGCGCACGCCCGTGAGATCCACCGCCAGCATGTCCATCGAGACGCGGCCCACGGTGCGCGTGCGCGTGCCGGCGACGAGGACCGGCGTGCCGGTGGGCGCGTGGCGCGGATAGCCGTCCGCATAGCCGCACGCCACGATGCCCACGCGCATCGGTCCCTCGGCGCGAAAGGTGCCGCCGTATCCCACCGTCTCGCCGGGCGCCAGCTCCTGCACGGCGATGAGCTTCGAGGAGAGCGTCATCGCCGGCCGCAATCCGAGCGACTTCGCCGAGCGGTCCATGAAGGGCGTGGCCCCGTAGAGGGCGATGCCGAGGCGGCAGATGTCCGCGTGCGTCTCCGGATGAGCGAAGATCGCCGCGGAGTTGGCGAGGCTCCCCGGCAGGTCGAGGCCCACGGTCGCCGACGCGAAGCGCTTCATCGCCTCGGCGGTGCCCTGCGCCTCGTCCGCGCGGCCGAAGTGCGTGATCAGCGTGAGGCTGCGCGCGATGCCGGATTCCCGCAGGCGCTCCAGCACGCGCGGCACCGCGGCGGGCGCGAAGCCCAGCCGGTTCATGCCGGTGTTCACCTTGAGCCAGACATCCATCGCAGGGCCCGTCGGCGCGGCCTCGAGCATGCGCAGCTGCTCCTCGCAGTGCACGGCGCAGGCGAGGCTCGCGGAGCGGATCGCGGCGAGCTCGGCCAGCTCGAACCAGCCCTCGAGCAGGACGATGGGCGCGGCGGGATGGCGCTCACGCAGCGCGATCGCGCCGTCGAGCTCCAGGGTGGCGAAGCCATCCGCGCGGTCCAGCGCGCGCGCGACCCGCTCGATGCCGTGGCCGTAGGCGTTGGCCTTGAGCACGGCGTAGACCTTCGAGCGCGGCGCGACGCGCTTGGCGAGCCAGTAGTTGTGGCGCAGCGCGGTGAGCGAGACGGTGGCGCGGATCGGACGGGACATGGCGAAGGCGGCCCGGCGCGGCGCGGCCCGGATGGCGACGGCCGGCTCGGGGATGTCCATTCTAAGCCGCCGCCGCTCAGTAGCCCGGCGCGCCCGAGTAGTTCTCGAAGCGCGTGTGCCGGCCGAGGAAGGTGAGCTTCACGGTGCCGATGGGGCCGTTCCTCTGCTTGCCGATGATGATCTCCGCGATGCCCTTGTCGGGCGAGTCCTCGTTGTACACCTCGTCGCGGTAGATGAAGAAGATCATGTCTGCGTCCTGCTCCAAAGCTCCCGATTCTCTCAAATCCGACATCACCGGCCGCTTGTTCGGCCGCTGCTCGAGCGAGCGGTTGAGCTGCGAGAGCGCGATGACGGGAACCGAGAGCTCCTTCGCCATCTGCTTCAAGCCCCGCGAGATCTCGGAGAGCTCGGTGGCGCGGTTCTCCCCGGCGCCCGAATCCGTGCCCTGCATGAGCTGGATGTAGTCGACCACGATCAGCCCGAGCCCGCCGTACTCGCGCCATTTGCGCCGCGCGCGCGCGCGAAGCTCGAGCGGGTTCAGCGCCGGCGTCTCGTCGATGAGGAGCGGCGCCTCGTTGAGCTTCCCGAGCGCCATGCCCAGGCGATCCCAGTCGCTCGGATCCAGCCGTCCCGTGCGCAGCTTCTGCGCATCGACCTTCCCGACGGAGCCGAGCAGGCGCGTGGCGAGCTGCGTGCCGCCCATCTCCATCGAGAACACGAGCACGGGAAGCTTCAGCTCGAGCGCGACGTGCTCGGCCATGTTGAGCGCGAAGGAGGTGTTGTGCGTGACGACGTAATCGTCCGCGATGTACAGGCGCGAAGGGTGCGAGACCGCGATGCACTGCGTCGCGACGACGCGGCTGGGGACGATGGACGCGATGACCGGGCGGTATTCGCGCCGGTACCTCTCGGGCAGCCGGCCGCGCTTGTGGGCGAGCCGGAAGAGCGAGCGCGGCTCGGGATGGTGGATGTCGAGCACGAACGCATCGCGACCGGACTTCTTCACGCCGTTGTGCGTGAACGACGTGCGCTCGTCGCTCATGCGGCACCACCCGCCGAGCGAACGGACCACCTCCGTCACATCCCGGGCGAGGCGATAGCTCGTGGTGCAGTAGCGCACCGAGCCCCACTTCTCGACCCATCCCTCGGTATCGAGCAGGCCCTGGAGGAGCGCGAGGCGCGCGGCGCGCGAGGCGTTGCGATAGATGCGCGGTATGTAACTCTCGTGGCTGCCAACGCCCCAGAGGCCCAGGCTGCGCAGGCCCTCCTTCACCCGATCGACGCGGCCGATGCCCCCGCGCGCGCCCGAAGAGAGCCGGAAGTCGTATTCGCCGATCGTGCCCCGGGACAGGCCCTCGCCCGCCGCCTCCGCGACGCGCTCCCGCATCTCCGCCCCTGCGGTGCTGAAGACGGGCGAGCTTCCCGAAAGCATGCCGTCGCCGAGAAGCGCGCCGAGGAGCCAGGGATCGACGGGCAGCTCGTCGTCGTGGCCGAACTCGCCGTTGGGCATGTCGATCCAGAGCCGATGCCGGTAGCGCTCGGCGCCCAGCATCTCGATGAGCCTGCCCGTGCTCAGCACGCGGGGCGCATCCCACTCCCGGAAATGCACGCGCCACAGGTGTTCCGCGCAGGCCTCGGCGCTGCGGCCATCGGAGAACGTGATGCGGTAGACCTGCCGCACGCCCTGCGGATAGACGCCGGTCACGATCGAGGGCGCGCCGTCGACGGAGGCGAGCGCATCGCCGACCCGCAGGTCGCCCATGGCGGCCCATCCGCGCGGCGTCCTGATCTTCGCGTCGAGAGGCATCGCCTTGCCCATCGACGGGCGTCCCGCGACGATCACCAGATCCCCGTCCTGCAATCCCGTGGTCATCTCGTCGAGATCCACGAAGCCCGTCGCCTTGCCGGTGACGGAGGCGGGATTGCGGTGCAGCTCGTCGAGGCGGCTCATCACCTCGGCGAGCACGGTGGACATCTTGGCGAAGCTCTCGGAAGAGCGCCCGCCGGATTCGCCGATCTCCAGGATGCGGGTCTCGGCCTCGTCGAGCAATTGCCGCGCCTCCCGCCCCTGCGGCGAGTAGGCCGCATCCGCGATGGAGGTGCCCACCTCGGCGAGCTTGCGCATGATGGCGCGCTCGCGAACGATCTCCGCGTAGCGGCGGATGTTCGCGGCGCTGGGCGTGCCGGAAGCGAGCTGGTGCACGTAGGCCACGCCGCCCACATCCTGCAGCTCCCCGGTGACCTTGAGCGCCTCCGCCACCGTGAGCACATCGGCGGGCTTGTTGTCCTCGATGAGCTTCGTGATCGCGCGCCACAGCACCCGGTGGTCGGCGCGATAGAAGTCGGACTCCGAGACGACGTCGCCGATGCGGTCCCACGAAGCGTTGCTGAGCAGGAGGCCGCCCAGCACCGCCTGCTCCGCCTCCACGGAATGCGGCGGCAGGCGCAGCGACTCGATCTGCGCGTCACCGGGGGCGGGACGGGGAAAGCGTTCGGAACCTGCGGGGGCCGAGGGCATATAAGAGTTGTCTCCTCGTGGAGCGGAATGCGGTGCGCTCCCACACCGCGAGGGGCGAGTGTGTCACGCACCTCCTGTGCGCACAATTGGATAAAGCTGTAGATAAGTTGTGGGTGAGCGGTGCGAATCCCGGGATGGCTTGTGAAGGAAAATAGCGTGCCGGAAGCTCACCCGGTGAGCCCCCAAAACGAAAATGGCCGCCCGAAGGCGGCCATTCGTGAAGCGACGAAACGGGAAACGGAGCGGCCTAGGCTTCGGCCACCACGCGCACCGTGACGTTGGCGAGCACGTCGGAGTGCAGCGCCACGACGATGGGGAACTCGCCGATGTGCTTGATCGGGCCCTCCGGCATGCGCACCTCCGCCTTCTTCACCTGCACGCCGGTCGACTTGGCGAGCGCCTCGGCGATGTCGGCGTTGGTGACCGAGCCGAAGAGGCGCCCGTCGACGCCCGCCTTCTGGGCGATCTCGATCGCCTGGCCCTCGATCTTCGCGCCCTTCTCCTGCGCGCTCGTGAGCTGCTCGTTCGCCTTCTTCTCGAGCTCCGCGCGGCGGCCCTCGAACTCCTTGAGGTTCGCCTCGGTCGCGCGCTTGGCCTTGCCTTGCGGGATGAGGTAGTTGCGGGCGAAGCCGTCCTTCACCTTCACCACGTCGCCCAGGCCGCCCAGGTTCACCACTTTTTCCATCAGGATCACTTGCATGGCGGCCTCAGTGCAGGTCGGTGTAGTGCAGGAGCGCGAGGAAGCGCGCGCGCTTGATGGCCACGCCGAGCTGCCGCTGGTAGCGGGCCTTCGTGCCGGTGATGCGCGCGGGGATGATCTTCCCGTTCTCGTTGATGAAGTCCTTCAGCACGGCGATGTCCTTGTAGTCCACCTCCTTGATCTTCTCGGCGGTGAACCGGCAGAACTTGCGCCGGCGGAAGAGCCCGCGATTGGCGCGCCCGTCCTTCTTGGCGAACTTGCCGCCCTTTCCTTTCCCGCGTCCGCGGGGTGCTGATCTCGGCATTTGTGTCTCTCCGAATCGAATGTGGATTCCCGCCTACGCGGGAATGACGGTCAACGTCAGGCCGCCGCGGGCTGCGCGGGGGAGGCGCCCTCGCCGCCGGCGGGCTTCGGTTCGCCGCCGGCCGGCTTCGCTTCGCCGCCGGAGGCCGGGGCCTCGGTCACGTTGCGCGACTTCTCCTCCTTCATCATCGGGGAGGGGCCGGTCTCGGCCTCGCGCTTGCTCACCGTGAGGTGGCGCAGCACCGCGTCGTTGAACTTGAACGCGTTCTCGAGCTCGGCGAGCGTCTCGTTGTTGACCTCGATGTTCATCAGCACGTAGTGGGCCTTGAACACCTTCTGGATGGGATAGGCGAGCTGGCGCCGGCCCCAGTCCTCGATGCGGTGGATCTTGCCGCCGCCCTGCGTGATGGTGTTGCGGTACCGCTCGATCATCGCCGGGACCTGCTCGCTCTGGTCCGGATGGACGATGAAGACGATCTCATAGTGGCGCATGAGTGGAACTCTCCTTATGGGTAACGCCCCCCGGCATGCGCATGTGGCATCGGACCACACTGACCGGTGGAGCAAGGGGAAAGCCCGACATTATAGCGGGAAACGCGAGCGCAAACAAAGGCGCTAGGAGCCGGTTACGTCACGGTCCATAGTATTCGCGATACCAGTCGACGAACCGCCGAATGCCCTCCTCGATGGGCGTCTCGGGACGGAATCCGGTTGCGGCCTCCAATGCCGAGGTATCCGCCTCGGTCGCGCGCACGTCCCCCAGCTGCATGGGAAGCAGGTCGAGCTTCGCCTTCCTGCCGAGCGCCGCCTCGAGCGCGCGGATGTAGGCCATCAGTTCGACGCGTTGGCGGTTGCCGATGTTGAAGATGCGCCACGGGGCGCTGCTGGTCGCCGGGTCCGGATGGCCGCCGTTCCAGTCCGGATTCGGCTGCGCCGGCCGGTCGACCACGCGCACGATCCCCTCGACGATGTCATCGACGTAGGTGAAGTCGCGGATCATCTTCCCTTCGTTGAA
>DASUXK010000171.1:0-3979 GCA_036377935.1 Usitatibacter sp. | reverse complement strand
GGCCGCGCGCCGCGCGCTGATGCTCGCCGCGGTGCTGCCCGCGTACTTCTTCTTCGGCTTCTTCATGAGCCCGGACGCGCCCGCGACCGCGTGCTGGGCCGCCGGCGTCTACTTCGCCTACCGGGCCCTGGTGCGCGAGGATGCGCGCGCATGGCTCGGGCTCGGCGCGGCGCTGGGGCTCGGGATGATCTCGAAGTACACGATCGCGCTCCTCGCCATCGCCGTCGTGCTCTTCGTGCTGCTCGATCGCCGCTCGCGGCGCTGGCTCGCGAAGCCGCAGCCCTACGCCGGCGCGCTCGTCGCGCTCGTGCTCTTCGCGCCCGTCGTGGCCTGGAACTGGCAGCACGACTGGATCTCCTTCTCGTTCCAGAGCCGCGGGCGCATCGAGAGCGGGTTCGCTTTCTCGGTGCATCGCTTCCTCGGCAACATCCTCGGGCTCGTGACGCCCACCGGGATCGTCTCGGTCGTGGCCCTGGCGCTCGCCGCATGGCGCATGCGCCGCGACCCGATCGACGAGCGCTCGCGCGCGGCCGCGCGCCTGCTCGGCTGGCTCGCGCTCTTCCCCCTCGCGGTGTTCGCGGCGGCGAGCCTCTTCCGCGTGAGCAAGCTCAACTGGACCGGCCCGGTGTGGCTTGCCCTCCTTCCGTATCTCGCGATGATCGCGACGCCCGGGGGCGCGAGCCGCTCGCGGCTCCTCGCCGCGTGCCGCCGCGCCTGGCCGCCCACGGTGCTCGCCTGCCTGCTGCTCTACGGCGGAATGCTCCATTGGCTCGGGCCGGGGCTCCCGCGCGCGGGCTATCCGCGCGACCTGCACCTCATCGGCTGGCGGGACTTCGGGGCGGACGTCGAGCGCCTCGTCGAGCGCCTGCGCGCGCGGACCGGCCGCGACATCCTCGTGGTGGGCATGGACCGCAACCGCATCGCCAGCGGCCTCGCGTTCTACCGCACGCGCTATCGCGACGCGGCCGGGATCCGCGAAGGGACCGCGCCGGCGTTCGATACCGCGAGCGAGAGCCTCTTCGACGAAGTCGGGCTCATGTACGAGCTGTGGTTCCCGAACGAGCGCGAGGAAGGCCGCACGCTCCTCCTCGTGGCCAAGGACCGGTCGGTGCTCGAGGAGCCGCGCGTGCTCGCCCACGCGCGTCCCGCGGGCGAGATCCTCGAGCTGCCGGTGACCAAGGCGGGCAAGCCCGCGGGGCGCTACTACGCGCGCCTCTTCGAGGATTACCGCGCCGAGGCGCGCGAGGCCGCACGGTGAGCGATCCGCAGGAACCGCCCGTAAGGCGGCGCCCGGCCATGCGGGCGGCCTCGCTCGTGCTGCGCGTCGTCGTCACCGTCGGGATCCTCGCCCTCGTGCTGCGCTCGATCGACGCGCCGCGCGTGGGCGCGATCCTCGCGCACGCGCGGCCCGGCTTGCTCGCGGCGGCGCTCGCGCTGCAGCTCGCGAGCAGCACGGCGGCGGCGTACCGCTGGCACCTCGTGATGGGGAACCTGCGCTTCGGCCAGGCCGCGTCGTTCTACGTTCGCAGCTTCTTCAAGGGACTCTTCTTCAACCAGGCGTTGCCGGGCGTGGGCGGCGACGCGTTCCGCGTGATCGATGTCGCGCGGCGCGGCTTCCGCAAGCGCGACGCGCTCTACGCGATCTTCCTCGACCGGCTGCTCGGATTCGGCGCGCTGATGCTGCTTTCGCTCGGCGGGCTGCTGGTCGATCCCGGCCTGCTGCCCGCGGCCGCGCATCGCGCGATCGCCGCGATCATGGCCGCCGGCGTCGCGGCGGCCTCGATGGTGTTCTGGGTCGGGCTCCTGCCGTGGCCGCGGCGCGACACGCGCCTCGTCGCCACGCTGCTCGCCCTGTCGGAGCGCGCGCGGCGCGCCGTCTGCGCGCGCCGCGCGCCGATCCTCGCCTTCTCGCTGCTCTCGCCGCTGCTGGCGATCCTCTGCTTCCACGCCGCCGGGCGCGCGCTCGGGCTCCCGTACGGGCCGATGGCCTACGTCGTCGTGGTGCCGCCGGCCCTGGTGCTGAGCGCGCTCCCCGTGTCGATCGCCGGATGGGGCGTTCGCGAGGGCGCGCTGGTCGGCCTCTTCGCGCTCGCGGGCGCCGACAAGGCCGCGGTGCTCACGCTCTCGCTCCTCTACGGCCTCATGGTCCTCCTCGCGAGCTTGCCCGGGCTGGCGATTTTCCTCGGCGGGCGCCAGAATCGGGCGAAGACGGCGCCGGCCCCGTGATCGCGACGAACCCTTGCATGCTCCAGTGAAGACGACCGAAGGCGGGATCGCCGCCGATGCCCCGCGGCCCCACGGCGGCGCGGCGCTCCTTCCCGCAGCCTGGCGCCCGATCGCGCTGATCGCGTGCCACGCGATCGCGCTCGCGATCCTCGCCTCGTGGATCTGGACGCCGGCCCGCGCCGCCTGGGACGCGCTCGACGCGAGCTTCTTCCATGCGGTCAACGGCTCGCTCGCGGGCGCGGGGGGGTGGGCGCGCGCGATGGCGCTCGCGAACATGCGCCTCGCCGACGCGTTCGTCGCGATCGTCATGCTCGCGTTCCTGCTGCGCGCAGGATGGATCTTCCGTCGAGAGCAGGTGCGCCCGGCGCTCTACGCGATGCTCGCGCTCCTCGCGCTGCTGCTCGCGATCCGCGAGGGCGTGTTCGCGGAGCTCGTGCGTGCGATGCACTGGCAGCGCGAGAGCCCCTCGCTCACGCTGCAAGGCGCGGTGCGGCTGGGCCGGATGTTCCCGGGGCTCGACCACGCGGTGCACATCAAGGACAGCTCGTCGCGCAGCTTTCCCGGCGACCATGCCTCGGTCGTGTTCATCTGGGCGGCGTTCCTGTGGCGAAGCGCGAGCGGCCCGAAGCGCGCGCTCATCGCCGTGCTCTCTGCGATCTTCGTCCTGCCGCGGCTCGTGGCGGGCGCGCACTACCTCTCGGATGTCCTGGTGGGCGGCGTGGTGCTGGCGCTGCTCGCGTACGGTTGGGGACTTTGCACGCCGTTCACGGCGCGGGCCGCCGCGCTGCTCGAGCGCCTCGCGCGCCCGATGATGCGCCGCCTCGCGGCGTTGCCCGGCCTCGGGCGCCTGAGCGTCATGGCGGGAATCGCCGAATAGCGCCCCGCGCCGCGACGCCGCCCGCTACGTCGCGAACAGCTCCCGCAACGCTTTCCGGCCGCAGGGAAGCGGGAATGCGCTTGCGTTCGAACGGGACAATTCGGGGATAATCGCCCGATGGCCTCGACCCTCTCCCCCGCCCGGCGCAGCGAGCTGCGCGCGCAGGCGCATCGCCTGAATCCCGTCGTGCTCATCGGCGACAAGGGCCTCACCGACGAGGTGCTCGCCGAGATCGAGCGCGCGCTGAAGGCGCACGAGCTGATCAAGGTGCGCGCCGCGACCGACGATCGCGACGCGAGGAACGTGTGGATGGAATCGATCTGCGGCAAGCTCGGGGCGCACCCCGTGCAGCAGATCGGGAAGATGCTGGTGGTCTACCGCGAGAAGCCGAAGGACGCCAGGCAGGAGAAGGCCGCGCCCCCCTCCCCGGTCAAACGTACTTCACGTCCACGATCTCGAACTCCTTCACCCCGCCCGGAGTCCGGACCTCGACGGCGTCGCCCGAGAACTTCCCGATGAGGGCCTTGGCGATCGGCGAGGAGTAGGAGATCTTGCCCTGCTTGATGTCGGCCTCGTCCTCGCCGACGATCTGGTAGGTCACCGTCTCGCCGCCCGAGGTATCGGCGAGCTCCACGGTGGTTCCGAACACCACGCGCCCGTCGTCCTCGAGGAGCGCGGGATCGATCACCTGCGCGTTGGCGAGCTTCGCCTCGAGCTCGAGGATGCGGCCCTCGATGAAGCCCTGGCGCTCGCGCGCCGCCTCGTACTCGGCGTTCTCGGTGATGTCGCCCTGCGCGCGCGCTTCCGCGATCGCGGTGATCACGTTCGGGCGGTCCTGCGTCTTCAGGCGATGGAGCTCGGCGCGCAGCTGCTCGG
>DASUXK010000170.1:0-6566 GCA_036377935.1 Usitatibacter sp. | reverse complement strand
AGATCGACCGGCGCCTCGTCCTCCACCGGCGCGTCGGGGTCCTGGCGCGCCAGCGCGAGGAGCTGCTCCACCATCCGCGTCGCGCGCGCGATGCCCTCGCGCAGCCGCGCATGGGCGTTCTCGCGCTGGGCGGGATCCTGCGCGCGCTCGGCGAGCTGCAATTGCAGGCGCAGCGCGGTGAGCGGCGTGCGCAGCTCGTGCGCCGCGTCGGCGATGAAGTGGCGCTGCTGCGAAAGCGCGGTGCCCAGGCGCCCCAGGAGGCCGTTCAACGCGGCGACGAGCGGCTGGATCTCCTCCGGGATCGCGGTCCCGGCGATCGGCTCGAGGGATTGCGGCGTGCGCCGCGCGACCGCCTGCGCGGTCGATTCGAGGAAGCGCAGCTCGCGGCCCACGAGCCGCCAGATGAGCAGGCCCATCAACGGCAGCGCGACGAGGAACGGGATCAGCGTGCGCCACGCGGCATCGAAGGCGAGGCGCGCGCGCGCCGAGAGCGGCTGCGCCACCTGGATGGTGAGGCCGCGCTGCTGGATCGCGAAGACGCGCCAGCGATCGTCGTCGGCGCGCACCTCGCTGAAGCCGAGCTCCACCGCGCTCGGCACGTGCAGCCGCGGATGCGAGACGTAGAGCCGCGTGCCGTCGGGCGCCCACACCTGGATCACGAAATCGAGCGCCTCCTCGCCCTGCAGCACCTCGGCGAGCTGCGTGGGCATGTAGATGCGGTCGCGCAGCGTGAGCGCGAGCTGGCGCAGCTGGTAGTCGAAGAGCTCGTTGGCCGCGTCGCGCGCCTGGAAGAACACCACGCCCGCGGCGAGGAGCCCGCCGGCGAGCACGCTCGACAGGAGCCACACCAGGAGCCGGCGGCGGATCGACATTCAGT
This sequence comes from Usitatibacter sp., assembly GCA_036377935.1. Taxonomy (GTDB): domain Bacteria; phylum Pseudomonadota; class Gammaproteobacteria; order Burkholderiales; family Usitatibacteraceae; genus Usitatibacter. The sequence continues at coordinate 5,689 of DASUXK010000170.1, read as the reverse complement.
CGTCGCGCGCGAGGCTGTAGCCCAGCCCGCGCACGTTGCGGATGAGCGCGGGATCGAGCTTGCGGCGCAGCGCGTGGATGTGCACCTCCACGGCGTTGCTCGCGACCTCCTCCTCCCATCCATAGAGGCGTTCCTCGAGCTGCGCGCGCGAAAGGAACGCGCCGGGGCGGTCGGCGAGCGCCTCGAGGAGCGCGTACTCGCGCGCCGAGAGCGCGACCTCGCGGCCCTTCCACCGCACCTGGCGCGCGGCGGTGTCCACCTCGAGCTCGCCCACGCGCAGCACCGCGCTCGAGCGCCCCGCGCGCCGGCGCAGCACCGCGCGCACGCGCGCCGCGAGCTCGTCGAGGTCGAAGGGCTTCACGAGGTAGTCGTCGGCGCCCGCGTCGAGCCCGGCGACGCGATCGGCGACCGCGTCGCGCGCGGTGATGACGAGCACGGGCACGTCGTGGCCCTTCGCGCGCAGGCTCCTCAGCACCGCGAGCCCGTCGCGCCGCGGCAGGCCCAGGTCGAGGAGCACGAGGTCGTAGACGCCGTTCGCCGCCGCCGCCTCGGCCTGGGGTCCATCGCGCACCCAGTCGACGGCGTGGCCTTCCTGGCGCAGCCCCTCGCGCGCCGCGGCGCCGATCATCTCATCGTCCTCGACGAGCAGCAGGCGCATCGCCGGGCGCGCCCGCTACACGCTGTCCGCGGGCTCGCGCCGCCCCGTGAGGAGCAACAGCAGGTCTTCGCGGCGGAACGGTTTCGCGAGCGTCGCGTCGAAGCCCGCGGCGGTCTTCGCGGCGTGGTACGCGGCGTCGTGGTCCGCCGAGGCCGCGACCAGCAGCACCGCGTCCGCGTCGCGCGGAATGCGCGCGCGCAGCGTGCGCCCGGCCTGCGGGTCGCCGAGGCCCTCGAGGTCGGTGTCCACGAGCACGATGTCGTAGAAATCCTGGTCGAGCGCGGCGCTCGCCTCGGCGAGGTCGTGCGCCACCACCACGCTGCAGTCGTGGCGACCGAGGACGTGCGCGGCGAGGATCTGGCTGTCGCGGCTCGGGTCGACGAGCAGGAGCGAGGCGCCCTTGCGCTGCTCGCGCAGCGAATGGCGCGTGACGAGCGTGGGCGTCTCGTCGGAGTCGACCGAGGCGCCGGTCACCGCGACGATCGCCTCGTTCAGCTGCCGGTCGTTGATCGGCCAGCGCATGTACGCGGCGATGCCGTTCTCGCGGCAGGCGAGCGCATCGCCGGGGCGGCCGTCGCTCGCGAGCATCATCACGAGCGTGGGCGCGAGGCGCGGGTGCTGCTTGATGCGGAAGGCGAGCAGGAACCCGTCCTGCACCGGCAGCCGGTTGGCGAGGATCACGAGGGGCACCGGCTGCCCTTCCTGCTCGAGGCGCTCGAGGAGCGCCAGCGCCATGGGCGCGTTGTCCGCCTCGAGCGGCACCATGCGCCAGCCGCGGAGCAGGTTGGAGACCGCGAGGCGCTGCGCCGCATCGGCCGAGACGACGAGCACCGTGAGGCCCACGAGCGAGACGTAGGTCGGCCGCCGCGGCGCGGGCTTCGCGGGAAGCACCGGAAACTGCACGGTGAAGCCGTAGAGCGGCTCGCCCGCCTTCGCGCCGGCGCGGATCTCGCCGCCCATCGCCGCGACCATGAAGCGGGCGACGGCCATGCCCATGCCCGATTGCGCGTCCGCCTTTCCCGCGGCGGCCGGCGCGTTCACGCCGAAGGAAAGCTCGATGCCGCTCGCGGTGGTGTACTCGGGCGTGATCTGCAGGGTGACCTCGCCGCCGGGAGCCGAAGCGAGCGCCTGCGAGAGGAGGTTCTTCAGCACGAGCTGCAGGCGCGCCACGTCGCCCTCGAGCGCATCGGGCACGTCCTGCTCGATCTTGATGCGCAGCCGGCAGCCGTGCTCCTCGGCCTGCGGCGCGAGGCGGGCGACCAGCTCCGCGACCACCGGGCGCAGCGCGAAGCGCGACTTGCGCAGCACCACGCCGCCCGAAAGGCGCGAGAAGTCCACGAGGTCCGCGATGGCCGCCATCGCCGCTTCCGTGCTCTCGCGGATGGTGGCGAAGTGGTCGACGATCGCCGACTCCATCTCGAGCTGCTGCGCGCGGATCGACACCGCCGAGAGCGCCTCGAGCGCGACCGAGAGCTCGGCGCCGATCTTCTCGACGAGCGCCACGCCCGCGCCGCCCTGCGCGGCGGGCGCGGCCCCGGCCTGCGCGGCGTCCGCCGAGGCCTCGTGCGCCACCCACACCGCGCCGCCGTGGCCGGACTCCACGCGGATCGGCACGCGCTCCAGCGCGATCTCGCGGCCCTCGATCGAAAGCGGCAGGCTCGCGCGCTCCTCGGGCCGCTCGGCGATGCGCGCGAGCAGCGCGCGGTCGATGCCCGGCGAGCGCTCGAGCGCGTCGGCGAGCGGCAGCCCCGAGAGCGATTGCGGCGCGCTCCCGAGGGCGAGCAGGCGGCAGAACGCCTCGTTCACCAGCTCCACGTCGCCGGGCGCCGTCTCGACCAGCACCGCGACCGGCAGCGCGTCCGTCATGGCGAGCAGGCGCGCGGTGAGCAGGTTCAGCGCCTCCTCGGTCTCGCGCTGCGCGCCCACGTCCTGCAGCACGGCGATGAGCCCGGCGGGCTTGCCGCGCAGGTCGAGCGCGGGCTGCAGCGCCGCCTGCACCCATTGCGGCTCGCGCGAGGCGGTGGCGAGCTCGACGTCGATGAACGACGCGCCGGCCTTGCCCTGCGCGATGCGCTCCGCGTTCTGCTGCACCCGCTTCTGGTCGCCCGGCGCGAAGAGCTCGGCGAGCGGCATGCCCTCGAGCGCTTCGACGGCGCGATCGCACAGCGTCGCGGCCGCGCCGTTCGCGAAGACGATGCGGCCGCGGGAATCGGCGATGACGAGCGCGAGCCGGATCGACTCGACGATGCGCTTGTAGTCCTCGATCGGCATGGCGGCGCGGCGGCGGGCTAGCCGGACTCGCCGATCCTGCGGATGAGCGAGAGCAGGTGCGCCGTGGCCGGGTGCAGCTCGGCGGCCTTGCCGCGGATCGCCGGAAGCACCTGCCCCGCGATCTTCTTGCCCAGCTCCACGCCCCACTGGTCGAACGGGTTGATGCCCCACACGCACGCCTGCACGAACACCTTGTGCTCGTGGATCGCGAGGAGCGCGCCGAGGTGGAAGGCGTCGAGCTCGGGCAGCACGAAGGTGGTGCTCACGCGCTCGCCCGGGCAGGCGCGCCACGGCTCGGCGGCCTCGACCCCCGTCATCAGCGCCTGCGATTGCGCGCAGGCGTTCGCGAGCAGCATCTCGTGGTGGCCGCGCTCGCGGCCCATCGCGCGCGCGACGACGACGAAATCGCACGAGGCGCGATCGGTGCCCTGGTGCAGCCACTGGTGGAACGCGTGCTGGCCCGGCGTCTCGGTGCCGCCCCAGATCACGGGGCAGGTCTCGAAATCCACCGCCTCGCCCTCGGCGGTGACGCGCTTGCCGTTCGATTCCATCTCGAGCTGCTGCAGGTACGCGGGCAGGCTCTCGAGGCGCGAGGCGTACGAGAGCACCGCGTGCGTGGGCATGCCGAGCGCGTCGCGGTTCCAGATGCCCACGAGCGCGAGCAGCGCCGGCACGTTGTGCTCGAGCGCCCTGGAGCGGAACTCGAGGTCCGCGGCGTGCGCGCCCGCGAGCAGGCGGTCGAAGACCGGCATGCCCACCGCGATGGCCACCGGCAATCCCACCGAGGACCACACGGAGTAGCGCCCGCCCACCCATTCCTGGAACGGGAAGATGTTGCACTCGGGAAGGCCCCAGTCCACGGCGGCTTCCTCGTTCGCGGTCGCGGCGATCACGTGCTTCGCGGCCGCGTCCGGGCCGAGCGCCGTCGTGAGCCACGCGCGCGCGGCCGCGGCGTTGGCGGTGGTCTCCTGCGTGGTGAAGGTCTTGGAGGCGACCACGACGAGGGTGGCGGCCGGATCGAGGCCGCGCATGGCGTCGTCGAGCTCCGCCGGATCGACGTTCGTCACGAAGCGCACCTGCGGGCCGTCCGCCCAGGGCCGCAGCGCCTCGATCACGAGCCGCGGGCCGAGCGCGGAGCCGCCGATGCCGATCGCGAGCACGTGCGTGAAGCGCTTGCCCGTGGCGCCCTTCCACTGGCCGTCGCGCACCGCCTGCGCGAAGACGCGCATGCGCTCGCGGTTGCGCTGGATCGCGGGCAGCACGTCCTCGCCGTCGACCGCGACGTGCTCGTCGCCGCGCAGCGCCATGTGCAGCGCGGGGCGGTTCTCCGTGCCGTTCACGCGCTCGCCGCTGAAGAGCCGCTCGATCGCCTGCGGCAGGCCGCGCTCGCGCGCGAGCGCCACCAGCAGCCGCACGGTCTCGCGCGTGATGCGTTGCTTGGAGAGGTCCACCCCGATGCCCGCGCAGCCGAAGGTGAGCGCCTCGCCGCGTTGCGGATCGTCGCGCCAGAGCTCGTCCAGGCGGCGGTCGCGAAGCGTGTCGCGGTGCTCGAGCAGCGCCCGCCAGGCGGGAGCGGAGGTGAACGAAGGCATGGAATTTCCCGCGAAAACGTCCCGAAATTCTACCCCAGCGCGAGTCCCGCGACCCCCAGCGCCATGCCGATCGCGGCGAGCACCCGCCGCCCCACGTCGCCCTCGCGCAGGAAGTGCGCGCCCATCAGCGCGGCGAAGAGGATCGACACCTCGCGCGCCGGCGCGACCAGGCTCACGGGCGTGAAGACCATCGCGGTGAGCACCAGGAGGTAGGCGAGCGGCGCGAGGACCGCGATCGCGACCACGGTCTTGCGCCGCTCGCGCCACGCCGCGCCGATCGACCCCGGCGCGCGCGAATGCGCCCAGGGCACGAGCACCATCGCGCGGAAGATCATGCTGCCCCAGTCGTAGACGAGCGGCGGGATGAGCCAGCTCGCCACGCTCGCCTTGTCGAGCACGGTGTAGCCCGCGATCATGCAGCCGGTGAGGAGCGCAAAGCCGACCGCGTGCCGCGACGGGCCGCGGTGCCACGCGAAAGGATTGCCGGTGAGCACGATGGCGGAAGCGACGATCAGCAGCGCGCCCGCGATCCCGATCGGGTGCGGCCGCTCCGCGAGCAGCGTCACGGCGACCCCGATGGTGAGGAGCGGCCCCGTGGCGCGCGCGAGCGGATAGACGACGGAGAGGTCGCCGCCGCTGCGGTAGGCGCGGTCGAGGAGCAGGAAATACGCGCAGTGGATGAGCCCGCTGCCCAGCATCAACGCGAGGTGGATCGGGCGGAACTCGTAGTGCGAGTGCCAGGCGAGGAGCGCCACGAGCGGCGCGTACACCGCGACGGAGAGCGACGAGGATGCCGTGAGCAGGCCCGGGCCGCCGCCGCTCTTCTTGAGGAGGAAGTTCCAGCTCGCGTGGACGAACGCGGAGAAGACGACGAGCCCGAGGGCGAGGGCCGTCACGGCTTCATGAGGCGCAGCAGGTCCAGGTACTGCGGGTCCTCGGGAGGCACGGCGCCCAGCCGCAGCAGGCCGTCGATCATCACCGCCCCGGCATCCAGCGTGAAGTCGCCGGCGAGCAGGCTCTGCAGCACGTCCTCCACCGCCATGCACTTGATCTCGGAAACCTCGCCGTCCTGGTTGGCGGGCTTGAAATCCTCCGGCAGCCACAGGTCGTGCACGAAGAGGATCTCGCGGTGCAGCCCTTCCGGAACCGAATACTCCACGCGGATGGC
>DASUXK010000169.1:0-17393 GCA_036377935.1 Usitatibacter sp. | reverse complement strand
CCAGGAGATGCGCGCGCGTGCGCCGCGGCAGGCGCCGCGCTTGGTCACGAAGTTGTAAATCCCGCCTTTGCCGTTCTCGTCGCCCGGGTACCAGTTCTGAATGGTCGAGTACTTGATCTGCGCGTCGTCCAGCGCCACGAGCTCCACCACCGCCGCGTGCAGCTGGTTGGTGTCGCGCTTCGGCGCGGTGCAACCCTCGAGATAACTGACGTACGCCCCCTCGTCCGCGACGATCAGCGTGCGCTCGAACTGGCCGGTGTCCGCCGCGTTGATGCGGAAGTACGTGGACAGCTCCATCGGGCAGCGCACCCCTTTCGGGATGTAGCAGAACGAGCCGTCGGTGAACACCGCCGCGTTGAGCGCCGCGAAGAAGTTGTCGGTGTACGGCACGACGGAGCCCAGGTACCTGCGCACCAGGTCCGGGTGCTTCTGCACCGCATCGGAGAAGGAGCCGAAGATGATCCCCATCTCGGCGAGCTTCGACTGGAACGTGGTCCCGACCGAGACGCTGTCGAACACCGCGTCCACCGCCACGCCCGCGAGGCGCTCGCGCTCGTGGAGCGGCACGCCGAGCTTCTCGTACGTCTTCAGCAGCTCCGGATCGACCTCGTCGAGGCTCTTCGGGCCGTCGCCGCGCCTCTTCGGCGCCGAGTAGTAGATGATGTCCTGGTAGTCGATGGGCGCGATGCGAAGGTGCGCCCAGTGCGGCTCGGCCATCTTGCGCCACGCGCGGAAGGCCGCCAGCCGCCACTCGAGCATGAACTCCGGCTCGTTCTTCTTCTCCGAGATGAGCCGGATCACGCCCTCGTCCAGCCCGCGCGGGACCGTATCGGTCTCGACCTCGGTCACGAAGCCGTGGGGATATTCGCGGCCGACCAGCTCGGCGAGGTTCGTTGCAGTTTGCGCCATCGTCTCTCCGGGATTCAGGCCGGCGCGCGGGCGGCGCGGCGCCGGATCGACGCCACCTTCACCGTCGCGTGCACGGGCGTGTTCAATTGCTCGAGGGTGATGCCTTGCAGGAAGCCGAGGATCGTCTCGTTCACTCGCGTCCAGTTCGCGCGCACCGTGCAGCGCGATTCCTGGGCGCAGAGCCCCGGCGTGGTGCTGCATTCGGTCATGCCGATGGGACCGTCCATGGCGCGGATGATCTGCGCGACCGAAATGCCCGACGGCGTGGACGCGAGCCGGTAGCCGCCGCGCGCCCCGCGCGTGGAGGCCACCAGTCCCTCGCGCGCCAGGACCTTCAGGATCTTGCTCACCGTGGGCGCCGCGATGCCGAGGCGGTCGGCCAGCCCCGCCGCGCTGTGCACCCCCAGCGGCTCGCGCGCCATGGCGGCCATGACGACGGTGCCGTAATCCGCGAGCTTGCTCATGCGCAGCATCGAATTCCCCTGGCCATCCAATTAGGACTATCTTAGTCCGAATTAGGTTCGATCGCAACGCCGGAGGAAGAGGAGCTATCCCGGGGTCGGAGCCAGTGCCAGGGCCATGCTCCTTTCGAGCCTGGCGCAGGCTCAGCGGGCGAGCTTCTTCAGCGCGCCGCCCTTGTGAAGGGCGATGTGATCGCTACGGTCGCTCTTGATCTCGTATTGCGGCTCCAGCGGACTCGCGTGGTGCACGTAGCCCTTGTAGTTCACGTCGCTCGTGTGCACCTTCGTGACGGTTCCGCTCACGTGCCCGGCTTCGGAGTTCCACGTCACGTGGTCGCCGACCTTGAACTTCGTGGTCATGGCCGGCCGGGCTCCTCTATCGCCTGCGCGTGGCTCTTTCCGCCGCGTGCGCGCATCCCGAGATAGGCTCTCGTGCACGCAACCAGCAGCGGCACGGCGCCGAAGACGATGAAGACCAGGTCGCCCGGAAGCCGCATCCACTCGAGCGCGTGGGAGATGCCGCGCCCGGTGTAGTCGAAGCTGCGCGCGTGCCAGTAGCCGTGCTGGATGACGTCCCACACCTGGAGCACGCCCGCCGGGAAGAGGCTCATCACGATCATCATCGCGAGCCCGATGTTGGTGCCCCAGAAGGCGATGCGCACCTGCTTCTCGATGCGCGGCCAGTGCGCCTCGTCGCTCGTCTGGCGCAGCACGAACACGGTGAGCGCGATGGCGAGCATGCCGAACACGCCCATCAGCGCCGCGTGGCCGTGGTTGGGCGCGAGGATGGTGCCGGTCTCGTAGTAGCTCACGATGGGAAGGTTGATGAGCAGGCCGAACATGCCCGCGCCCACGAAGTTCCAGAAGCCGACCGCCATCAGGAAATGGAAGGTCCACTTGTGCGGAATCGCGATCGCCTTGCCGCACACGTCGCACTGGCCGCGCGTGGTGCGCACGAAGTCCCACGCATCGAGCGTGAGGAGCGTGAGCGGGACCACTTCCAGCACCGAGAACATCGACGAGAGCGCGAGGTTCACGTTGGTCGCGCCGGTGAAGTACCAGTGGTGGCCGGTGCCGATCACGCCGCCCAGGAAGTAGAGGATGCCGTCGAGGTAGATCACGCGCAGCGCCACGTTGCGGCGCGTGAGGCCCAGTTGGTAGAAAGTGAGGGCCACGACGGTGGTGGCGAAGAACTCGAAGTAGCCCTCCACCCAGAGGTGCACGATCCAGAAGCGCCACGTGTCCACCACCGTGTAGTGGGTGCGCGCGCCGTAAAAGAGCGCCGGGACGTAGAACACCGGGATGGCGAGGGCGGCGACGAGGAACATCGTGACGATGGGGCGCGCGGCGGGGTTCGCGAGGCGGCTCGGCCGCAGCATCTTCCAGAGCATCGCGAACCAGCCCAGCAGGCCGGCGACGAGGAGGTATTGCCAGAGGCGCCCCAGCTCGAGGTACTCCCAGCCTTGGTCGCCGAGCCAGAACCACCAGCTTCCCAGCTCCTGGGAAATGCCGAGCCACTCGCCCGCCAGGCTTCCGGCGATCACCACGGCGAACGCCACGAAGAGCAGGTTGGCCGAGCGCGCGAGCCAGCGCGGCTCGTCCTTTCCGAGCGAGCGCGCGAGGAACAGCGCCGCGGCCACGTAGGCCGTGGCGATCCAGAAGATCGCCGTCTGCAGGTGCCACGTGCGCATCAGGTTGCTCGGGAAGACACGGGCGAGGTCGAGGCCGTAGAAGTTGGCGGCGTCGGTGCGGTAATGGGCCGTCGCGCCGCCCACCAGCGTCTGCGCGAGGAAGAGCAGCGCCACGACGACGAAGAACTTGAGCAGCGCATCCTGTCCCGGGCTCGAGCGGCCCGGCAGCACCTGCGGATGCACGTGTTGGCCCCGGGTGATCCAACCGAGGTAGTCGAAGCGGCCGAACGCCAGCAGCACCGCCGCGATGCCGGCGAGCAGCACGAGCAGGCTCAACGCGCTCCACAGGATCGTCGCCGGCGTGGGCACGTTGCCCACCGTCGGATCGTAGGGAAAGTTGTTGGTGTACGAGTATTCCTCGCCGGGCCGGCGGGCGACCGAGACCCATGCGGCCCACGACACGAAGGAGGCGAACTGCCGCAGCTCCCGCGGATCGGTGATGAGGTCGGTCTTCAGGCCGCCGTTGCGCGAAGAATCGTGGAAGTATCGGGTCCAGTAGCCGACCTGCTGTCGATACGCTTGCGACTGCGGCGCGGTGAGCTGAAGCGTGCCCGATGCCGGGTCGTACCGGTTGGCCTTCATTTCGGCCACCGTCTGCGCGCGCACGGCGACTCGTTGCATCGTGGTGAGCGATTCCAGGGGCTGGTGGAACTCCTCGCGCGCGATGGCCTGCGCGGTGTCCTCGCCCATGGTGTGCAGCGCCTGCGCGGAATAGTCGGGGCCGAGATATCCGCCGTGGCCCCAGATCGTGCCGTTGTCCATCAGGCCGTACTTCAGGAAGACTTCCTGGCCGGCATGGACGTCTTCCGCGGTGAAGAGCACCTCGCCGCGCGCATCCACGACGCGCGCGGGAATCGGCGGCGCGTTCCGGTACGCGAGAAGCGTGATGAGGATGAGGCCGGTGAATCCAACCACCATCACGATCGCCATGCCGCGGATCCACCAGGGGGAAAGCGGCCCTTCGTCTTCGGTGAGGGGTTGGCCGGCGATACTCACGGCCCTGGGACCGGGAACGTGCCGCAAAGTGCCCCTCGCGAGATTTTTCGGCCCGGCGCGCGGCCGGCGCGATGGCGGCAGAAGACAAATCGATGTCGTAAACTGGCCAGCGCAGCCCAGGAGCCGGTGCTGCAATTCATCGACCAGAATCCGGGAGAACGCCGTGGGATCCAGGCTGCACGACGAGGCCATCGTCATCGATGGGCTGATCATCTCGAACTTCGACCGCTCGGTGTTCGAGGACATGCGCAAGGGCGGCCTCACCGCCGCCAACTGCACCTGCTGCGTGTGGGAAGGCTTCCGCGGCAGCATGGAGAACGTCGCGCGCTGGAAGGGCCTCTTCCGCGACCACGCCGACCTCATCACGCAGGTGTACACGACGGCCGACATCGCGCGCGCGAAGCGCGAGGGCAAGACCGGCATCATCCTCGGCTGGCAGAACCTGAGCGGCATCGAGGACCGGATCCCGTTCCTGCAGCTCTTCAAGGAGCTGGGCGTGGGCGTGATGCAGATCGCCTACAACACGCAGAACCTCGTGGGCTGCGGCTGCTACGAGAAGAACGACAGCGGCCTCACCGAGTTCGGCCACGAGGTCATCGCCGAGATGAACCGCGTGGGCATCCTCTGCGACCTCTCGCACGTGGGCGCCCGCACCAGCGAGGACGTGATCCGCGCGTCGAAGAAGCCGGTGGCCTACACGCACTGCCTGCCCGCGGGGCTCAAGCAGCACCCGCGCAACAAGAGCGACGAGCAGCTGCGCTTCATCGCGCAGCACGGCGGGTTCGTGGGCGTGACCATGTTCCCGCCGTTCCTGAAGCGCGGCCCGCAGTCGACCGTGGACGACTATGTCGAGGCGATCGAGTACTGCATCGACCTCGCGGGCGAGGACCAGGTCGGCGTCGGCACCGACTTCACCCAGGGCTACGGTCGCGAGTTCTTCGACTGGATCACCCACGACAAGGGCTATGCGCGCAAGCTCACCGAGTTCGGCGACGTCATCAACCCCGAGGGCATCCGCACCATCGGCGAGATGCCGAACCTCACCGCGACCATGCAGAAGCGCGGCTGGAAGGAAGGGCGCATCCGCAAGGTGATGGGCGAGAACTGGATGCGGCTGCTGAAGGAAGTCTGGGGCGCCTAGCGAGCGGCCGGCCCGCCCACCCGTGCCCGGAAATCTGCTAGGTTCTTCATGTCCATGGAGGTTCCTGCAGTGTCGAAACCGGCCGTCGCGGCGTCGTCCGCTCCCTCGCCGAAGATCCGCGTCGCATTCATCCTCACGCCGCAATTCACGCTGACCGCCTTCGCGGGTTTCGTCGACGTGCTGCGCCTCGCCGCCGACGATGCCGACCGCAGCCGCCAGCTCGACTGCCAGTGGACCGTGCTGGGCGAGCCGGGCGCGGCGATCGCCTCCAGCGCGGGCGCGGAGGTGCGGGCGTGGGAGCCGATGGAGCGTCCCGAGCGCTTCGACTACATCGTCGTGGTCGGCGGCCTGCTGCACCAGGCCCAGCGGGTGCCGAATGCCGTCTACACGTTCCTGAAGCAGGCCGCGAAAGCGGGCGTCGCGCTCGTGGGCCTGTGCACCGGCTCCTTCGTGCTGGCGCGCGCGGGCCTCCTCGACGGGCACGTCACCTGCGTGAGCTGGTTCCACCGCGAGGATTTCACGCGCGCGTTCCCGCGGCTGCGCCTCATGACCAACCAGATGTACGTGATCGACCGCGACCGCATGACGTGCGCGGGCGGCACGAGCGTCGTGCACCTCGCCGCGCACCTGGTGGAGAAGCACTGCGGCCGGGCGTTCGCCAACAAGAGCCTGCGCATCCTGCTCGAGGACCAGCCGCTGCCCTCGAACACGCCGCAGCCCGAGGCGGAGATCACGCGCAAGGCGCAGGACTGGTCGGTGCGCCGGGCGATGCTCCTCATCGAGCAGAAGCTCTCATCGCCCGACCCGATCCACGAGATCGTGGGCTCGCTCGGCATCGGCATCCGCCAGCTCGAGCGGCGCTTCCATGCGGACGTCGGCATGACGATGCGAGAATTCCGCTCGCGGCTGCGGCTGGCCCGCGCGAAATGGATGATCGAGCACACCGACCTTTCGCTCACCCACATCGGGCTCGAGTGCGGCTTCGGCGGGTGCTCGCACTTCTCGCGCGCGTTCGCCGCGCACTTCAAGGTCAGGCCGTCGGCCGTCCGCCGCTCGGTGCATCCCGCGCCGGCGCGTCCTTCCGCGTGAGCGCCGAGAGGCGCTCGCGCTGGCGAGCGTCGCCGTCGAAGTTCGCCGGATCGAGCCAGCGGCGGTAGGCCGCCGCGAGGCGCGGCCATTCCGCGTCGACGATCGAGTACCACGCGGTGTCGCGGTTGCGCCCCTTGTACACGATCGCCTGCCGGAAGATTCCCTCGAAGGTGAATCCGAAGCGCTCGGCGGCGGCGCGCGACGGCGCGTTCAGGCTGTCGCACTTCCATTCGAGGCGCCGGTAGCCGAGCTCCTCGAACGCGCGCCGCATCATCAGGAAGATCGCCTCGGTGGCGACGCGCGTGCGGTTCATGGCCGGCGAGAAGTTGAGGTGGCCGATCTCGATCACGCCATGGTTGCGGTCGATGCGCATGAAGGCGGCGACGCCCAGCGCGCGGCCGCTCGCGGCATCGACGATCGCGAAGAAGAGCGGATCGGCGGTCGAGGCCATGCGCGCCACCCACGCGCGGTAAGCCTCGAGGCTCGCGGGCTTCTCGTCGAAGAGATAGGTCCAGCGCGAACCGTCCGCGTCCGCGGCGTTGGCTTCCCAGAGCGCATCCGCGTGGCGCTCCGCTTCCAGCGGCTCGAGCCGCGCGTAGCGTCCGGCCATCGGCGTGCGCGGCGGCGCCTCGCGCGCGATCCATCCCGGGACGGCTCGGCCGACCGGCAGCGCGCCGCGTTCTTCGTTCGCCTTCTTCGTCGCGTCCATCGCGCGATTGTATCCAACGTCCCGCGCACTGCTCGCGAGAATGGCGGCGGAAGTCAAATGAATGTCGCGCTCGGGCCAAAAACCGCCGCGCCTCGGTGGTTGAATGTCCCGAGGCGGCAGCGCAGGCCGCGACATTCCCATCGTGTGATCGTGGCGATCAGCGTCTTCGACCTCTTCAAGATCGGCATCGGCCCGTCGAGCTCCCACACCGTGGGGCCGATGCGGGCGGCCCTGCTGTTCGCGCGGTCCCTGCGCGAGGGCGGGCGCCTGGAGGACGTCGCCGCCGTGCGAGCCCAGCTCTTCGGCTCGCTGGGCGCCACGGGCAAGGGCCATGGCAGCGACAAGGCCGTGCTGCTGGGGCTCGAGGGCGAGTCGCCGGAGCTGATCGATCCCGCTTCGGTGCCGGGGCGCATCGAGGCGATCCGGTCGCAGCGCGCGCTGAACCTCCTGGGCGCGCACCGCATTACCTTCAACGAGTCGGCGGACCTCGTCTTCCATCGGCGCAAGAGCCTGCCCTTCCATCCCAACGGCATGACGTTCGCGGCGCTCGACGCCTCGGGCGCGCCGATCGCCGAAAAGACCTACTACTCGGTAGGCGGGGGATTCGTGGTGAGAGGCGCCGGGAGCGGCGCCGAACGCATCCAGCCCGACGATACGCCGCTTCCCTATCCGTTCACGAGCGGCGCCGCGCTCCTCGCGCTGTGCGAGAAGCACGGCCTGTCGATCAGCGAGCTGATGATGGCCAACGAGCGCGCATGGCGCCCGGAAGCCGAGGTGCGCGCCGGGCTGCTGCGCATCTGGTCGGTGATGCAGGAATGCGTGCGGCGCGGCTGCGAAGCGGAAGGCACGCTCCCGGGCGGCATGAAGGTGCGCCGCCGCGCCCGCGAGCTGCATCGCAAGCTGAGCGGCGCTTCCGAGGCGGCATCGCCCGATCCGCTCACGGCGCTCGACTGGGTGAACCTCTACGCGCTGGCCGTCAACGAGGAGAACGCCGCGGGCGGCCGGGTGGTGACCGCGCCCACGAACGGCGCGGCGGGCATCGTGCCCGCGGTGCTGCACTACTACGCGCGCTTCGTCCCGGGCGGCGGCGGCGACGACGGCGTCGTGCGCTTCCTGCTCACCGCGGCGGCGATCGGCATCCTCTACAAGGAGAACGCGTCGATCTCGGGCGCCGAGGTGGGATGCCAGGGCGAAGTGGGCGTGGCGTGCTCCATGGCCGCGGGCGCGCTCGCCGAGGTCATGGGCGGCTCGCCCGAGCAGGTGGAGAACGCGGCCGAGATCGGGATGGAGCACAACCTCGGCCTCACGTGCGATCCGGTGGGCGGGCTGGTGCAGGTGCCGTGCATCGAGCGCAACGCCATGGGCTCGGTGAAGGCGATCAACGCGGCGCGCATGGCGCTGCGCGGCGACGGCAAGCACCACGTCTCGCTGGACAAGGTGATCAAGACGATGCGCGACACGGGCGCGGACATGATGACGAAATACAAGGAAACCTCGCGCGGCGGCCTCGCCGTCAACGTGATCGAGTGCTGAGATGAGCCGATATTCGATATTCACCCTCGCGCGCAACGCGCTTTCCCACCACGAGAACTGGGACCAGGCGTGGCGCAGCCCCGAGCCCCGGGGGGAATACGACGTGGTGATCGTGGGCGGCGGCGGCCATGGGCTCGCCACCGCCTACTACCTCGCCAGGGAGCACGGCATCACCAACGTCGCGGTCCTCGAGAAGGGCTGGATCGGCGGCGGCAACACCGGGCGCAACACGACGATCGTGCGCTCGAACTACCTCTGGGACGAGGCCACGCACCTCTACGAGAAGGCGATGAAGCTGTGGGAGGGCCTCGCGCAGGACCTGAACTACAACGTGATGTTCAGCCAGCGCGGCGTGATGAACCTCGGCCACTCGCTGCAGGATATGCGTGACATCGAGCGGCGCGTGAACGCCAACCGGCTGAACGGCGTCGACGGCGTGGTCCTCACCGCGAGGCAGGTGAAGGAGATGGTGCCGATCATCAACGACTCCCCGAACGCGCGCTATCCGATCCTGGGCGCCTCGTTCCAGCCGCGCGGGGGCGTCGCCCGGCACGACGCGGTCGCCTGGGGCTTCGCGCGCGCGGCCGACGCGCGCGGCGTCGACATCATTCAGAACTGCGAGGTCACGGGCATCCGCCGCGACGGCGCCCGCGTGGTGGGCGTCGACACGACGCGCGGCGCCATCAAGGCGAAGAAGGTGGCGGTCGTGGCCGCCGGCAACACGAGCGTGCTCGCCACCATGGCGGGCCTGCGCTTCCCGATCGAGAGCCATCCGCTGCAGGCGCTCGTCTCCGAGCCGATCAAGCCGGTGCTGCACACGGTCGTCATGTCCAACGCGGTGCACGGGTACATCAGCCAGTCGGACAAGGGCGACCTCGTGATCGGCGCGGGCATCGACTCGTACCTGGGCTACGGCCAGCGCGGCAGCTTCTCCATCATCGAGGGCACGCTCGCGGCCATCGTCGAGCTCTTCCCGTGCTTCAGCCGCGTGCGCATGAACCGCCAGTGGGGCGGCATCGTCGACGTGGCGCCGGACGCATGCCCGATCATCTCGCTCACGCCGGTGAAGGGCCTCTACTTCAATTGCGGGTGGGGCACCGGCGGATTCAAGGCCACGCCGGGCTCGGGCTGGGTCTTCGCCCACACCATCGCGAACGACGCGCCGCACGAGCTGAACGCGGCCTTCTCGCTCGACCGCTTCTACACCGGCCACCTCATCGACGAGCACGGCGCGGCCGCGGTCGCGCACTGATCCCGGAGCCTCCATGCTGATCATCACCTGCCCCTGGTGCGGACCGCGCGAGCAGACCGAGTTCGCCTACGGCGGCGAGGCGCACATCGTGCGCCCCAAGGATCCCGACGCCCTGACCGACGAGCAGTGGGGCGACTACGTCTTCATGCGCAAGAATCCCCGGGGCCGCCACCTCGAGCAATGGGGCCACGCGTTCGGCTGCCGGCGCTGGTTCAACGTCGAGCGCGACACCGTCACCTACGCGATCAAGTCCGTCTACAAGCCGGGCGAGCCGGCGCCGGAGGACGCGAAGTGAGCGAGCGCCATCGCCTGCCGCGGGGCGGCCGCATCGACCGCACGCGGCGCCTGCGCTTCACCTTCAACGGCCGCTCGTACGAGGGGCACCCGGGCGACACGCTCGCCTCGGCGCTCCTCGCCAACGGGGTGACGCTCGTCGCGCGCAGCTGGAAGTACCACCGGCCCCGCGGCATCGTCGCTTGCGGCGTCGAGGAGCCGAACGCGGTGGTGCAGCTCGAGACCGGCGCGCGCACGGTGCCCAACGCGCGCGCGACGGAGGTCGAGCTCTACGACGGCCTCGTCGCCTCCAGCGTGAACTGCTGGCCGGGCCCGGAGCTCGACCTCATGGCGGCGGCGCGCTTCTTCTCGCGGCTCATGCCGGCCGGCTTCTACTACAAGACGTTCATGTGGCCGAAGGGCCTGTGGATGAAGTACGAGCACTACATCCGCAAGGCCTCGGGCCTGGGCGTGTCGCCGCAGGAGCCCGATCCCGATTCGTACGACAAGATGAACGCGCACTGCGACGTGCTGGTCGCCGGCGGCGGCCCGGCGGGCCTCGCGGCGGCGCTCGCCGCGGGCGCGGCCGGCGCGCGCGTGATCCTCGCCGACGAGCAGGCGGAATTCGGCGGAGCGCTCCTTTCCGTGCGCGAGACGACCATCGACGGCATCCCCGCCGCGCAGTGGGCGGAGCAGGCGGTGAAGCGGCTGTCCTCGATGCCGAACGTGCGGCTGCTGGCGCGCAGCACCGTCTTCGGATATCACGACTACAACTTCCTCACCATCGCGCAGCGCCGCACCGACCACCTGCCGCTCGCCGAGCGCAGCGGCGCGCGCGAGCGCATCTGGCGGGTGCGCGCGAAGCAGGTGGTGCTCGCGACGGGCGCCATCGAGCGCCCGCTCGTCTTCGGCGACAACGACCTGCCCGGCGTGATGCTCGCCTCGGCGGTCTCGTGCTTCACCAACCGGCACGGCGTGAGCCTCGGCCGGCGCGCCGTCGTCTTCACCAACAACGACGGCGCCTACGCCACGGCGCTCGACCTGCATGCGGCGGGTGTCCACGTCGCCGCCGTGGTCGATGCGCGGCGCGAGCCGGATGGGGCGTTGCCGCGCCTCGTGCGCGACGCGGGGATCGAGGTGATCCACTCATCGGTCGTGACCCGCGCGCGCGGCGGCAAGCGCGTCACGGGCGTCCACGTCATGGCGCTCGATGAAAGCGGCGAGCGCGTCCACGGCGCGGTGCGCACGATCGACTGCGACCTCCTCGCGATGTCGGGCGGATGGAGCCCCGTCGTGCACCTGCACGCGCAATCCAACGGGCGCCCGCGCTACGACGAGGCGAGGGC
The DNA here is from genome assembly GCA_036377935.1 of Usitatibacter sp. Lineage (GTDB taxonomy): Bacteria > Pseudomonadota > Gammaproteobacteria > Burkholderiales > Usitatibacteraceae > Usitatibacter. The sequence continues at coordinate 5,993 of DASUXK010000169.1, read as the reverse complement.
ATGCTTCGTCCCCGGCCCCGCGAGCCAGGCGCAGCGCTCGGCCGGCGCGTGCAACGGGCGCTTCGACCTCGAATCGTGCCTCGCCGAAGGCGCCGCGGGCGGCCTCGAGGCGGCGGGCCTCGCGGGCATCGCGGGGACCCAGGCCGCGGCCCGCTACGCGGTGTCGCCGGCCACGCGCGAGGAGCCGCTGCGGCCGCTGTGGCTCGTGCCTTCGACGCAGCCGCCCGGCCACGGCGCGAAGCAATTCGTCGATCCGCAGAACGACGTCGCGGCCTCGGACATCCTGCTCGCCGCGCGCGAAGGCTACCGCTCGATCGAGCACGTGAAGCGCTACACCGCGCTCGGCTTCGGCACCGACCAGGGCAAGCTCGGCAACATCAACGGCATGGCGATCCTCGCGAAGGCCCTGGGCCAGACCCTCGCCGAGACGGGCACCACGACGTTCCGGCCCAACTACACGCCGGTCACCTTCGGCGCGATCGCCGGCCCCGACCTGGGCGAGCTCTTCGAGCCGGTGCGCAAGACAGCGATGCACGCGTGGCACGAGGAGAACGGCGCGCTCTTCGAGAACGTGGGGCAATGGAAGCGCCCGTGGTACTTCCCGCGCGCGGGCGAGGACATGCACGCGGCGGTGAACCGCGAGTGCCTCGCGGCGCGCCACGGCGTGGCGATCATGGACGCCTCCACGCTCGGCAAGATCGACATCCAGGGCCCGGACGCGGCGACGTTCCTGAACCTCGTATACACGAACGCGTGGAGCAAGCTCGGCGTGGGCCGCTGCCGCTACGGCCTCATGCTCGACGAGAACGGCATGGTGATGGACGACGGCGTCACCACGCGGTTGGGCGAGAACCACTTCCTGATGACGACCACGACGGGCGGGGCCGCGCGCGTGATGGCGTGGCTCGAGCGCTGGCTGCAGACGGAATGGCCGCACTTCAGGGTCTACCTCACCTCGGTCACGGACCATTTCGCCACCGCGGCGGTGGTCGGCCCGAAGAGCCGCGACGTGCTGCGCGCCGTGTGCAAGGACATCGACTTCTCGCCCGAAGCGTTCCCGTTCATGTCGTATCGCGACGGGACGGTGGCGGGCGTCCCCGCCAAGGTGATGCGCATCAGCTTCTCGGGCGAGCTCGCCTACGAGGTGAACGTCTGCGCGAACCTGGGCCGGCACGTGTGGGAAGCGCTCGTCGAGGCGGGCCGGCCCTTCGGCATGACGCCCTACGGCACCGAGGCGATGCACGTGCTGCGCGCGGAAAAGGGCTTCATCATCGTGGGCCAGGACACCGACGGCTCCGTGACGCCCGTGGACCTGGGCATGGACTGGATCATCGGCAAGGGCAAGGACTTCATCGGCCGGCGCTCCCTCGCCCGGCCGGACACCCGCCGCGAGGATCGCAAGCAGCTGGTCGGGTTGTTGACCGAGGATCCGAAGACCGTGCTCCCCGAGGGCGGCCAGGTCGTGAAGGACGCGGCCGCGCCCGCGCCGGTGCCGATGCTGGGCCACGTGACCTCGAGCTACTTCAGCGCCTTCCTCGATCGCTCGATCGCGCTCGCCCTCGTGAAGGGCGGCGCGAAACGCCATGGAGAGGACGTCCAGGTTCCTCTCGCCGACGGCCGCGTCCTGCGCGCGAGGATCGCCCCCCCCGTTTTCGTGGACGCCGAGGGAGCCCGCCAGAATGTCTGAACGCATCCTGCAGCAACCGCCCCTCGGGTACGTGAGCGCGCGGCCCGGCCCGGCGATCGCGCCCGCGACCGCGATCCGCTACTTCGAGAACGGGCTGCGCGGGCACATCAACCTGCGCGGGAACCCCGCGGACGCGCGGTTCACCGCCGCGGCCGAGCGTGCGCTGGGCGCGGCCCTGCCGACGGCGGCGAATACGACCCACGTCGCGGGCGACATCGTCGTCTACTGGCTCGGGCCCGACGAGTGGCTCGCGGTGGCTCCCGGCGAGCGCGAGCGGGAGATCGTCGACGCGTTGCGCGCCGCCCTCGAGGGCGTGCATTCGTCGGTGACGCCGGTGACCGGAGGCCAGACGATCCTCGTCTTGCGCGGCACGCACGTGCGCGACCTCCTGGCCAAGGGCTGCCCCTTCGACCTTCATTCCCCGGCGTTCCGCGGCGGCGCCTGCGCGCAGACGCATCTCGCCAAGGCGGGCGTGCTGCTGCGTCCCCTGGGCGACGATGGAATGGAAATCGTCGTGCGCCGCAGCTTCGCCGACTACCTCTACAAGTGGCTGGAGACCGCCGCCGCGGAATACGGATGGGTGCACGCGACCGGTGAGGCGCCGGGCTCGCGCGTCCCCCTCGCGAATGCGGAAAACACGGTAACCTGACGCCCGTTGATGTCGACGAGCGAAGGGGCTCCGTGCCGGAATCGTCCAAGACCGTCAGGAATGCGCTGACGCTGTTGAACTGTTTCACCCGGTCGAGGCCGGTGCTCAACACCTCGGAGCTCGCCCGGCAGCTCAAGCTCGCACGCACGAGCGTCATGCGCCTGCTCGTGACGCTCGAATCCTGCGGCTTCGTGGAGAAGCTTCCCGCCGGTGCGGGCTATCGCATCGGCTTGCGGGCGTTCGAGGTAGGCACGCTCTTCCTCGCCGCCAACCCGCTGTCCTTCGTGCTGCTGCGTGCCCTCGACGAGCTGGTCGCGAATACGCAATGCACGGCGTATTTCGGGATCCTCGACAAGGACGACATCGTCATCCTCAATTATCGCGAGGGCACGTTGCCCATCCGATTCATCTGGCAGGTCGGCGACCGCCTGCCGTGGCACACGACCGCGCTCGGCAAGGCGATGCTGGCCCACATGCCGGCGGAGGAAGTCGATCGCCACATTGGCAAGGGCGCGCAGTTGCGCGGCCTCACCGCGAACTCCATCCGCACGCGCCCGGCGCTCCTCAAGGAGATCGAGAAGACCCGCGAGCGCGGATGGGGGCTCGCGCGAGAGGAGAGCCACGCGGGCCTCACCGCGGTCGGCAGCGCCATCCTGGACGAAGCGGGACATCCGATCGCCGCGATCAGCATCAGTTGCCTCGACTACCCGCCCGATCCCGACCGCCTGAAGAAGTTCGCGACGGTCGTGCAGAAGACGGCGCGCGACGTCTCGCGGCAGATCGCGGAATACACGAACTACGGCTCGGCCGCGCCGCGCGGCGCCTGGGCCATCCCGCCGAAGGTCTCGTAGCCGGCGACCTTCCCCCCGTTTCGCCGCGTCGAGCCGCGGCGCGATCGGCGCCCCGCGTTGACAAATCGGGGGATTGCCCATTTACTTGGACATGCTGTCCGATTTTCGGATAACGTAAAACCGACCTGCAATTCCACCCGAGGACTCGATGACCCGCAAGACTTCCGAAGCCGCCCCCGCGCGCGCCGCCACGGCCGGCGCGGACGACGACGGCCTGCTGCAACTGCGCCGCTCGCTCGCCGATTCCGTGATGGCGCGCATGAAGGGCGAGATTCCCGGCCTCTCGCCGCATTTCGGCGAGGACTACCTGCAGGCCGACGATCCGGAAGCGAAGATCTACCGGTCGAGCGGCGCCACGTTCCGCTGGGTCGCGTTCGCCTTTTCGCCCTGGCGCATGTGGGACCTGCACGTCGGCGTCGTTCCCGTCGAAGGCCGCCGGCTGAGCGTCGGCTTCCACATCAGCGAGCGCGCGAGCGAGGCCCTGCTGGACGACCTGAAGCGGCTGGGAGAGGAAGTGGGTGCGCCCGTGCGGCACCAGAAGGCCGCGATCGAGTACCAGGCGAACCTGCCGCTCTTCGACGTCGACGCCGTGCCGCTCGAGTCGTTGGTCGACACGGTCGCGGGACTCTGCCGCAAGTACGCGCCGGTCGCCGCCCGCGTGCCGTGCCCCGCCGCGATGCGCGACGGCGGCGCGTGACGGTTATATCCCGAAAGATGTCGCAAAAGTAAAAGTGCCGCCGATCCGGCCGTGAGTAGGATGCGGCGAGGCGAACATAACTCTTACCCGGAGGACGACTTCATGAATCGTACGCTCAAGCAGAGGATCGGAACGGCGCTGGTAGGACTCGCCATGATCGCCGGCGCGCCGCTCGCGAGCGCCAAGGAAGTCGTCAAGATCGCCTTCCTCGCGCCGCTCACGGGCGCGGTCTCCGCCGACGGTATCGGCGGGCGCAACTCGGCGGAGCTCGCGGTGAAGCTCCACAACGCCGATCCCAAGTCCAAGTACGAGTTCCAGTTGGTCGCGCTCGACGACGAGTGCAAGCCCAGCGTCGGCGTGCAGGTGGCCACGAAGGCCTCCGCCGACCCGAGCATCATGACGGTCATCGGCTCCTATTGCTCCGCCGCGACGATCGCGATGGTCCCCGTGTTCATCCGCTTCCACGTGCCGGTCGTCGTCTGGGCAGCCGTGCTGCCGGAGATCACCTACGGCCAGAAGACCGACAACATCAACCGGGTGAGCACGACGCTGATCAACCAGAACCGCGTCGCGGCGAAGTTCATGACGAAGGACCAGCACTACAAGCGCTGGGCCGCCATCTACGACACCACCGACTACGGCAAGTCGATGTTCAAGTATTTCGACCAGTTCCTGAAGGAGGAAGGCGGCACGATGCTCGCCTCGTTCGGCGTGCCGCCGGACCAGCAGGACCTGACTGCGGTGCTCACCAAGATCAAGCAGCTCAATCCCGAGGTGATCTACTTCGGCGGCCTCACGCCGCTGGGCGTGCGCATCCTGAAGCAGATGGACCAGCTCGGCATCAAGGCCCAGTTCCAGGGGACGTCGGGGATGGTGGGACCGTCGTTCGTCCAGGGTGCCGGCGCCGGCCTCGCCGAAGGCGTCGTCGCGATGTACGACATGAAGCCCGTGGAGGAGCTGCCCGGCGGGAAGTTCTTCTTGGAGGAGTACAAGAAGGCGGGCTACAACGAGCCGTTCGCCGCCTACGGCCCCTACGCCTACTCGGCCACGACGCTCGTGATGGACACGATCGAGAAGACCGGCCCGGATCGCGCGAAGATCAAGGCGGCGCTTCGCAAGACCAAGGACTACGACGCGATCGTGGGCAAGATCTCGTTCGACGACTACGGCCAGAACACCAACCCGACGACCACGAAGTACGTCGTCCAGGACGGCCAGTTCATCGACTGGGACAAGAGCGAATACGCGACCGGCAAGCGCAAGCTGAAGGGACGCTAGCGAATCCCGCTGCCTCGCAAGCCGGTCGTCCGGCGATGCGGCTCGGTCCTGGCGCATGACGGGTCACTGAAATGGACATCGGCTTTCTCGCGCAGTACGTGCTGAGCGGCGTGATGCTCGGCGTGGTGTATGCGATGGTCGCCGTCGGCTTCACGCTGTACTTCGGCGTGCTGGACGTCATCAACTTCTCCCACGGGGACGTCCTGACCGCCGGCGCCTTCGTGAGCCTCGCGACGTACCTGGGGCTGCGCGGGATGGGCGTCGATTCCCCCGCGGTCCTGCTGGCGGTCATGCTGCTCGCCGGCCTGGGCGCGATGGCATTGCTCGGCGTGGTGGTCGCCAAGTTCTTCGTGCTGCCGCTGCGCCATGCGCCGCCCTTCATCACGCTGCTGATCACGCTGATGGTGGGCATCGCGCTGCGCGAATCGATCCGCCTGTTCTACCCGAGCGGCTCCAATCCCCAGTCCTTTCCCGCCGTGCTGCCGACGACCGCGTATCACTGGGGCAACCTGATCGTCCGGCTGGACACCGTCATCCTGATCGTCACCGGCCTCGGGGTCATCGCGCTCGTGAACCTTTTCATCAACCGCACCCGGGCCGGGCTCGCCATCCGCGCCGTGGCGCAGGACGGCGAGACCGCAAGGATCATGGGCATCAACTTCGAATGGATCGTGCTGCTCGCCTTCGCGCTGGGATCGGCGCTGGCGGCGCTCGCCGGCGTGATGAACGGCCTCTACTACAACGAGATCAATTTCGGCACCGGCCTGATGCTCGGCATCATCGGCTTCTGCGCCGCGGTGGTAGGCGGCCTAGGCAACATCTACGGCGCGA